>JACCTJ010000244.1 GCA_013812485.1 Thermoleophilaceae bacterium | reverse complement strand
AGGAAGGGTTGCGCGGCGGGCTCGGCCCGCTCCGTCCGCCCCTCCACCCCGGCCACAGCGAGCAGCGCCTCGACCACGGCCTTGGCAGCGTAGAAGTCGGCGGTCCGCGCCTCCGCGCGCCAGGTCGCCGGCGCGCTCTCGGAGAGCAGACCGGCCAGGTGATGGCGCTCGTGGGCGGGACGCGCCCCGCGCGGAGAGCTCGAGCTGGAAGGATCGGCGGGCGGGGCGCTCGACCCGTCGGCCTCCGAGGAGCCGAGACGATCGTCGGCCGAGTACACGTGCGCGGACTCGAACAGGGCCAGCCCCGCGCGCCCGTGGGCGGCGTTGTGGGCGGCCGCGTCGAGCAGGCCCGGGAGCAGTAGCGGCCGCAGGAGCGCGCCGTCGGCGCTGAGCGGATTGCGCAGGCGCAGCGCGCCAGCTTCGTCCAGCCGCAGCCGCGCCAGCGCGTGCGCAGAGGTGAAGCTGTATGCCACCACCTCGCTCAGGCCGCGATCGCGCAGCGCGTCCTCGAGGCGCCGGCGCAGCCGCTGGGCGGGGGTCAGCGACCCCACAGCGCTGCGGCGCGTTGGAAGCGCGCCCGGCAGCCGGTCGAGGCCATGGATGCGCGCGACCTCCTCGATCAGGTCGGCCTCGCGCTGGACGTCGCCGTCGCGAAAGGCGGGAACCGACACCTCGAGCCGCCCGCCCGCCGCATCGTCGCCGATCGGCTCGAAGCCGAGCCGTCCGAGCACCTCGCGCACCTCGTCCTCGGGCACCTTCTCGCCGAGCAGCGACTCGATCCGCTCGGGGCGCAGCCCCACGGTCCGCGGCTCGGCCGGCCGCGGATAGGCGTCGATCGTCCCAGGCACGAGCCGCGCCCCGCACAGCTCGACCATGAGCTTCGCCGCCAGGCGCTGCGCGGCGATCGCCCCCTCGGGATGCAGACCCTTCTCGAATCGGGCCGAGGCCTCGGTGCGCAGCCCGAGGGCCCGCGAGGTGCGCATGATGTTCGGGCCAACCCAGGTAGCCGACTCCATCAACACTCGTGTCGTCTCCGACGAGACCTCCGAGACCGCCCCGCCCATGATCCCCGCGATCCCGCTCGGCCCCTCGGCGTCGCAGACGAGCGCCACCTCCGGCGAGAACGTGCGCTCGTCGCCGTCCAGGGTGGTCATGCTCTCGCCTTCCCGCGCCCGGCAGACGACGATCGACCGGCCCCGCACCCGGTCGAGGTCGAAGGCGTGCAGCGGCTGGCCGTAGAGGAGCATGACGTAGTTGGTGATGTCGACGACGTTGGAGATCGGACGCTGTCCCGCCGCGGTCAGCCGCTGCTTGAGCCACGGCGGCGAAGGCCCGATCCTCACGTCCTCGAACACACGCGCGGTGAACCGCGGGCAGATCTCGGGGTCGGCGATCTCCACGCGCGCGTGGTCCTCGACCCGGTCGCTCCCCTCGGCGACGGCGTCGGCGGCGGTCGGGTCCTCGGCCAGCGCGGCCCCCGTGACCGCATGGACCTCGCGCGCGACTCCGTATACCCCCATGACGTCCGGCCGGTTCGGTGTGATCTCGAGCTCGATGACCTCGTCGGCGATCGGCAGCGCGGCTGAGAGCGGATCGCCCGGCGCCGTGCCGTTGTCGAGCACGAGGATCCCGCCGTGGTCCTCGCCGACGCCGAGCTCGTCCTCGGCCAGGATCATCCCGCTCGAGCGCACGCCGCGCAGCTTGGCCTCGCCGAGCTCGGTCCCGTCGGGCATGAGCGCTCCCGGAAGCGCGACAGCCACCGTCTGCCCCGCGGCCACGTTGGGCGCCCCGCACACGATCGTCCGCGGCTGACCGGAGCCGTCGTCGACCGTGCACACCGACAGCCGGTCGGCGTTGGGATGGCGCTCGGCCTCGAGCACGCGCCCCACCACGAAGGCGGCGGGATCGCCGACTCCGATGCGGTGCAACCGCTCGACCTTGACGCCGGACATGGTCAGCACCTCGCCGACCTCCGCGGCGCCGAGGCCCGGGTCGCAAAGCGAGCGCAGCCATGCGAACGGGACCCTCATGCGCCGAACTGCTCCAGCAGCCGCGCGTCGTTCTCCCACAGCATGCGCAGGTCCGGCACCCCGTACTTCAGCATGGCGATCCGCTCGATGCCCATCCCGAAGGCGAAGCCCTGCACGCGCTCGGGGTCGTAGCCCGACTCGGCGACGTAGCCGAGCACGTTCGGGTCGACCATCCCCGCCCCGAGGATCTCGATCCAGGCCTCGGCCTTGCACGTCGGACAGCGCTCCGAGCCGACCGCGCCCGTGCCCTCGCAGACGAAGCACGAGACGTCGACCTCCACGCTCGGCTCCGTGAACGGGAAGTAGCCGGGCCGCAGCCGGACCTCCTGACCGGGTCCGAACATGGCCCGGGCGAACTCGCGCAGGGTGCCCTTGAGGTCGGCCAGCGTGACATCCTCATCGATGGCCAGGCCCTCGAGCTGGTGGAAAATCGGCACGTGCGTGGCATCGGGGGTGTCGGGCCGGTAGACGCGCCCGGGCACGACGACGAAGATCGGCGGCTCGCGGGACTCCATGGCCCGCACCTGCATCGGCGAGGTGTGGGTGCGCAGGAGCACGTCGTCGGAGAGGTAGAAGGTGTCTTGGGGCAGTCGCGCCGGGTGTGAGGGCGGGTGGTTGAGGGCGGTGAAGTTGTAGTACTCGTACTCGACCTCGGGGCCCTCGAGGACCTCGAAGCCCAGCCCGACGAAGACGTCCTCGAGCTCGCGGC
>JACCTJ010000029.1 GCA_013812485.1 Thermoleophilaceae bacterium | reverse complement strand
CTGCTCGTGCGTTCACGCCTGTCGCGCATCTTCTGGCGCGGGCGCTTCATCGACTACCCGCTGCGCCTCGCCGACGTCGTGCGCAAGGTCGGGCCGGTCGAGCTCGTGCGCTGCGCGGCCTCCTACGCGGCGGCGCTCGCCCGCCGACGGCGCGAGCCCGAGACCTTCGAGGAGTGGGTCTGCGCGCGCTTCGGGCGCCGGCTGTTCGAGCTGTTCTTTCAGTCCTACACCGAGAAGGTGTGGGGCGTGCCGACCTCGGAGATCCGCGCCGAGTGGGCCGCCCAGAGGATCAAGAACCTCAACTTCTTCTCGGCGGCCAAGGCGGCTTTCTTCGGCAACAAGGGAGACGAGCACACGAGCCTCATCGGGGAGTTCAACTACCCCCGCTACGGCCCGGGCCAGATGTGGGAGACGATGGCCGACGACATCAGGCGGCTCGGAGGCGAGATCCGGCTGAGCACGCCGATCACCGAGATCGAGGTCCGTGACGGCCGCGCGGTCTCGGTGCTCGCCGGCGGCGAGCGTCACTCCTCACCCGCGATCATCTCCTCGCTCCCGCTGCGTAATCTCGTCGGCCTCGTCGAGCCGGCCGCGCCCGATGCGGTCCGCGAGGCCGCCCGTGGCATCCGCTACCGCGACTTCCTGACCATCTCACTCGTCCTCGACGGCGAGGACCTCTTCCCCGACAACTGGATCTACATCCACGAGCCGGGCGTTCAGGTCGGGCGCATCCAGAACTTCCGCTCCTGGAGTCCCTGGATGGTGCCCGATCCCAACAAGGCGTGCGTCGGAATGGAGTACTTCTGCTTCGCCGGCGACGAGCTGTGGAACACCGACGACGAGGAGCTCGTCCGCCTCGGTGCCCGCGAGCTCGAACAGCTCGGTCTCGCGCGCGCGGACAAGGTCGACTTCGGCTTTGCCGTGCGAGTCCCGAAGGCCTACCCGATGTACGACGCCGACTACGCGGAGCGCGTCGCGACCATCCGCTCCTGGCTCGATCCGCTCGCCAACCTCCAGCAGGTCGGGCGCAACGGCCTCCACCGTTACAACAACTCCGACCACTCGATGCTCACGGCGATGCGGGCCGTGGAGAACCTCATCGACGGGACCCGGCACGACATCTGGGCGGTCAACGCCGAGTCGGTCTACCACGAGGAGAACGTGGAGGACGAGCAGCCTTATCGGAAGGCCCCGGAGACGCCGTCGATGGCCCAGCCCCTCGCCAGCAAGAGCTAGCTAAGCTAGCTCTTGCTGGCCCGCGTGTGGGAACTGACCGAGGACCGGACAAGCCGAGCAGTCAGCGCTCAACTCGTATCGGCCGTCTCGCTCTCCGCTTGCTGGCTCTCGGACTCGTCGCCCTCTGAGCCGTCGCTCTCCGAGTCGCCACCCTCCGCACTCGCGTCGCCGGAGCTCTCGGCCTGCGGATCCTGCTCGCTCGAGGAGCTTCCCTCGCTCGAGGAGTCCTCGCCTTCGTCGCTTCGCGCTTGGCGCCCTTGTCCAACCCGAGGTTCTCGGCTTCGTCGCCCACCGACTGCTCGGCCTTGTAGTCCTCGGGGTTGTCGACCTTCTCGCCCTGTACCTCGACCGAGCCGTCGGCGTGGTGACGGAGGGACGAGGGACCCATCTGCCGCGCCGGTCCCTCCTCGTCCTCGACGCCTCCGAAGCTGAGGGACATCGCCTTGCCCGTCGGACAGTCCGCGAGGTCTTCCGGCGGACCCTCCTCCTCCATCTTGTCGATCTGGGCTCGAGCGGTCTCTTCGTCTTCGGCCACCGTGGAGAGGTCGACGTCATCGGTGCTCACACCGCCCTCGCCGTCCTCGGAGCCCTCCCCTGGCCGGAGGCGCTCTCGGTGTCCTGCTCGCCTGAGGCGCTCTCCTCGTCCGAGCCCTGTGCCTCGGCGTCACCCGCGTCCCCCTCCGCGGAAGAGTGCTCGTCCCCGTCGGACCCCTTGTTCGCCTCCTCGGAGTCCGTTCCGACAAGGTCCTTTCGACGAGCAGGAGAAGGACTTGCAGGTCCAACAGGAGGGCTCCACCCTGGAGCGGCTGAAGAGCCGAGTCAACAGCTTGCTCCTCGGCCATCTGGGTCTCCTCCTCCTCCCGTAAGGGCTCGCGGAAGATGTTCCGAGCCGCGCGCCGGGCATGCGCTCGACCCGAGGCGTGCGCGCGGTCGGCGGGCGCACGCGAGGTCGGGATGGCTCGACCATCTAGACTCGCCGGCCTCGCTTCGCGGTTTTACCTGGTCGCACCCCCGGGAAGCACGCCATCGACGCTCCCGCTACGCGCCCGCCGCATGACCGTGCCCCTCTTCGACCGAGCAGCATCCGGCCAGAGTCTTCTCGAGCGGGAGCTCGCGCTCGCCGCTTGGTCCTCGTCCAACGACTATCCGGCCGACGCTTGGGATCTCGACGACTTGCTGGCCGTCAAGCGGGAGACCGTCTCCGTCGTCCTGCCCGCGCGCGAGGTCGCGGACACCATCGAGACGGTGATCGCGGCGCTCGCGCCGCTCGAGCGAGCCGGTCTCCTCGACGAGCTCGTGGTCGTCGAGGCCGCCTCGCGCGACGGAACGGCCCGGACCGCCGCCGAAGCGGGCGCGACCGTCCTCCAGGAGTCCGAGATCCTGCCGAGCTTCGGCCCGGCGCGCGGCAAGGGCGACGCCATGTGGAGGGGTCTCGCCGCGACCTCGGGCGAGATCGTCGTCTACATCGACACCGACACCCGCGACTTCGACGAGCGCTTCCTGCTGGGGTTGCTCGGCCCGCTCTTCGCTCGCCCCGAGGTCCAGTTCGTCAAGGGCGCCTTCCGGCGCCCGTTCAAGGTCGACGGCGCGGCACCCGTACCGGACGGCGGCGGACGAGTCACCGAGCTCGTGGCGCGGCCCCTGCTCAACCTGTTCGTCCCCGAGCTCGCCGGATTCGCCCAGCCGCTGGCCGGAGAGACGGCGGCCCGGCGTGAGCTGCTCGAGTCGATCCCCTTCCCCGTCGGGTACGGGGTCGAGATCGCGATGATCATCGACGTCGCCTCGCGGGTCGGCGTCGAGGCCATGGCCCAGGTCGACATCGGCACGCGCCAGAACCGCCATCAGGCGCTGCGCGACCTCGGGGCGATGGCCTACGCGGTGCTCGGCACCGCGGCGCGTCGCTTCCACGGAGCCGATGCCGTCGACGCCGCCCGGGGCGCCGGCGCGCTCGCCCTTCCGGGTCGGGGCGCGATGGAGCTGCGGGCGGTCTCGCTCGATGAGCGCCCTCCGCTGCGCTCGCTCGAGGCGGGCGCGCGCGGCGAGCGCGGGCATCGCGGATCGCGCGCCGGCGCGGAGCCCTCGAGCGGCCGGTTCTCCGCCTCGGGTTCCCGATAGCCTTCTCCGCCTCGTGAAGGTGGGAGTCCCCCAGGAGACGGTCGAAGGCGAGCGCCGCGTCGCGCTCGTGCCCGAAACCGTGGCCAAGCTCCGCGACCGCGGGCTCGAGATCCTCGTGGAGAGCGGCGCCGGGCGCGACTTCAACCTCGACGAGGCCTACGCGGAGGCGGGCGCCGAGGTCGTCGACGGCGAGCGGCTCTACGGGGAGGCCGACCTCGTGGCCAAGGTCCGCGCGCCCAGCGACGCCGAGGTCGAACGTCTGCGCGACGGCCAGCTCGTCCTCTGCTTCCTCCCGCCCGTCCCGAGCGCCGAGCTGATCGGTCGCCTCGCCGAGCGCGGGGTGACCGCCGTCAGCATGGACTCGGTGCCGCGCATCGCCCGCGCTCAGAGCATGGATGCCCTCTCCTCGCAGAGCTCGGTGGCCGGCTACAAGTGCGTGCTCATCGGCGCCGACTCGCTCGGCCGGTACCTGCCGATGATGACCACCGCGGCCGGCACGACCAAGGCCGCGAAGGTGCTGATCCTCGGAGCGGGGGTTGCGGGCCTCCAGGCCATCGCCACCGCCAAGCGCCTCGGCGCCGAGGTGACCGCCTTCGACATCCGCCCCGAGGTCAAGGAGCAGATCGAGAGCATCGGCGCGACGTTCCTCGAGGAGCACGAGGAGCGCACCGCGGCGGCGGCGCAGCAGACGCCCGCCCGGCAGGAGCCTCGAGCCGGGTTCGCCGGGCTCTGGGACGAGCTCAAGCTCGCGGTCGGCATCGCGCCCGGCGGCGGCGAGGAGGCGAGTGCGAACGGCGCCGGCGAGGACGAGACCCAGGAGGCCGACGAGCAGCAGAGCTCCGCGGCCGGTGGCTACGCCCGCGAGCAGGCCGAGGACAAGCAGGCCCGCGACCGCGAGCTGATCAAGGGTCAGCTCGCCGAGACCGACATGGTCGTCACGACCGCGCTCATCCCCGGCCGCCCCGCGCCGACCCTGGTCACCACCGAGATGGTCGAGGCCATGCCGCCCGGATCGGTGGTCATCGACCTCGCCGCCGACGCCGGGGGCAACTGCGAGCTCACCGCGCCCGGCGAGACGGTCGAGCACGGCCAGGTGCGGGTGATCGGCCCGCGCGACATCCCGAGCGGCATGCCCGTCCACGCCAGCCAGCTCTACTCGCGCAACGTGGTCAACCTGATCTCCCACCTCGTCGACGACGACGGCGAGCTCCAGCTCGACTTCGACGACGAGATCACCGCCGGCGCCGTGGTCTGCCACGGCGGGGAGGTCCGCCACGACGGCGCCCGCGAGGCGCTCGGACAGACGACGGAGAAGGCGGAGGCCTGAGCCGGTGGCCGCCGAGATCCTCTCTCAGCTCGTCGTGCTCGTGCTGGCCATCGCGCTCGGTTTCGAGCTGATCTCGCGCGTGCCCACGCTGCTGCACACGCCGCTCATGTCGGCCACGAACGCCATCCACGGCATCGTGGTCGTCGGCGCTTTGGTCATCGTCCTGACCGCCGAGGACACGCTGACGAAGGTGCTGGGCCTGGTGGCCGTGTTCTTCGGGGCGGTCAACGTGGTCGGCGGGTTCATCGTGACCAATCGCATGCTCGAGATGTTCCGCGGCGGCTCGCGCCGCAAGCGCGGATAGGACCGGCTGCGGCCATGGCTCTGAGCACGGGAACGACCCTGGTCTATCTCTTCGCGGCGGCGCTGTTCATCTTCGGCATCCGCCTCCTGCGCTCGCCCCAGACCGCCCGCGCGGGCAACCTGGTCGCCGCCGTCGGCATGTTCGTGGCCTTCGTGGTCACGTTCTTCGAGTTCCCCGCCGAAGCGCTCACGCTGGTGCTGATCGCGGTCGTCGTGGGACTCGGCTCGGCGGTCGGCGGCGTCATCGCCGTGCGCGTGCCGATGACCTCGATGCCCCAGTTCGTCGCCGCGTTCAACGGCGTGGGAGGCGGCGCCGCCGCGCTCATCGGCTTCTCCGAGTTCTACGAGATCCAGCTGGCCGGCGGCGACGAGAACCTCGTGATTCTTCTGTTCATCTTCTTCTCGATCCTCGTCGGCGGGCTGAGCTTCGCGGGTAGCGTCATCGCCTTCGTCAAGCTCGAGGAGCTCGCGTTTGGCGGGTCGGTGACCTTCCCGGGCCAGAAGGTGGTCAACGCCGGGCTGCTCGTGCTCGTGATCGCGCTCGTGGTCACGGTGCTGGCCGGAGGGCCGGCGCCGGTGCTCTTCGCGGCGGTCCTTCTCGCGCTCGCGTTGCTGCTCGGCGTGCTGCTGGTGATCCCCATCGGCGGCGCCGACATGCCGATCGTCATCTCCTTGCTCAACGCCTTCACCGGAGTGGCCGCGGCGGCCTCCGGCATGGCGCTCGGCAACACGGTCCTGATCATCGCCGGTGCGCTCGTCGGCGCCTCGGGCACGATCCTCACCTACCTGATGTCGAACGCGCTCGGGCGGCCGCTGTCGAAGATCCTCTTCGGCGCCGTGGCCGCCGCCGGGACGGGCGCAGCGGCCGGCGACGGGGAGGAGAAGCCCGTGACCTCCGGCGGGGCGGACGACGTCGCCGCGACGCTGGCCTACGACGCCGACTCGGTGATCTTCATCCCCGGCTACGGACTCGCGGTCGCGCAGGCGCAGGGGGCGATTGCGGACCTGATGCGCACGCTCGAGGCCCAGGGCAAGGACGTCAAGTTCGCCATCCACCCGGTGGCCGGCCGCATGCCGGGCCACATGAACGTGCTGCTGGCCGAAGCCGACGTCCCCGCCGAGAAGCTGTTCGACCTCGAGGACATCAACGACCAGTTCGCCGAGACCGACGCCGTGGTCATCGTCGGGGCCAACGACGTGGTCAACCCGACCGCGCGCGAGGAGGGCGACAACCCGATCGCCGGCATGCCGATCCTCAACGCCGACCACGCTAAGCGCGTCGTGATCGTCAAGCGGAGCCTCAGCCCCGGCTTCGCGGGCATCGACAATCCGCTCTTCTACGACCAGGACAAGACAATGATGCTCTTCTCCGACGCCAAGCAGGGCCTCGAGGGCGTCACTCAGTCGGTCAAGAACCAGGGCTGAGCGCCTCGCGCTCGAGGTCGAGCTCGGTCCGCACCCCGAGATCGCCGAGCACGTCGTTCGCAGCCTCGAGGCTTGCGGCGCCGCGCACCGCCCAGGCGAGCCGCGCCGCGGTGTCCAGCGCGACGAGCACGTCGAAGAAGAAGGTGAGCGTGCACAGCGGTGAGAGCTCGACGTGGCGCCGGCCTCCGCGGATGGCGGCCACGCCGGTCTCGCCGCGAAAGCACCGCAGCGGCAGCGCGCTCGCCTCGGTGGGGATCCGCTCGACCGCCCGCTCGAGCGCCGCGGCGGCGGGCTCGGTCAGCGCGCGGGCTCCGGCGAGCCCTCCGCCGGCGGCGATCTCGGCCACCCGGGTCAGCACCTCCTCCACGGCGAGCTCGCCATCGCAGCCTGGGCCGAAGATCGCCCCCAGGACCGTCACGCCGCGCTCGGCCAGTTCGGCACCCGCGGCGAGGAGGATGGCGTCGCAGAGCGGACTGGAGAGGCCCGGCTCGTCGCCGTGGGCGATCGCGTCGCCGCCCACGTCGACGAGCACGAGGAGGTCGGCGTCGAGGCGCTCGATCGCGGCGCCGAGGCCCTCGGCCACCGCCCGCGGGCCCTCGGAGGGATCGACGAGGACGGTGCTCTCGCCGCTGAGCTCGGCCGCGCGCGACTCGGCGAAGCGCACCTCCTCCCCGTCCTCGGTCCTGCTGACCCGCGTCTCGGCGCCGGCGAGCACCACCGCCGGGGCAAGCTCCTCGGCGACGTCGGCGATCTCGGCGATGCGGCGCGGCCCCGGGTGGCGGTCGACGGCGATGCGCTCCCAGCTCACCCCGCCGACGACCGGCCGTGCGCCGTGCAGCCGCGAGAGCGGCTCGGACAGCGCCAGGGTGGCGGCCACGTCGCCACCACCGCCGACCCCGATCAGGAGCGGGCGGCGCGCGGCGGCGAGCAGGGCGTCGGCGTCGAGCACCGGGCCATTGTGACCGCCGACGCGGCTCGGCTCAGATGCGCGGGGCGCCCGGCGCGGTTCCCCGGGCGCCCGCTCAATCTGCTCCGGCGCTACTGAACGAAGCCCTCGGCCCGGAGATACTCCTTGGCCACCTCCTCGGGCGTCTTCTTGTCGAGCTTGACGCGCGAGTTCAGCTCGATCATGACCTCGTTGGTCAGCGGCTTCTGGATCCGCTCGACGACCTGCTGGGCACCGGGGCCGAGCCGCTGAGCCGCCTCGTCGCGGACCAGGAGCGAGACGTTGTAGGGCGGGAAGAGCTTCTTGTCGTCCTCGAAGGTCACGTACTTGCCCGTGTCGAGGTCGGCGTCGGTCGTGAACAGGAAGCCGATGTCGGCCTCCTTCTGGTTGAGCACCTCGTAGGTCGACTCGCTCGCCACGAAGTCCTTGAACCTGGTCCCGTAGGTCTTCTGCACGCCGACGTAGCAGTCGAGGCGCTGCCGACACTCGGGGTACCCGGTGATCGTCAGGTCCTTCGCCTTGGGCGCGAGCTGCGAGGTGTTGCGCACGCCGAGGCGCTGCGCGGTCTCCTTCGTCGCTCCGAGCCGGTAGGTGTTCTCGAACGGCGTACGCGGCAGAGCCTTGACCTTGTCCCCGCGAAGCTTCTGCTCGCTCTGGGAGAACGCGGCCTGCGGATCCTTCGGAATGTCCTTGGCATCGACCTTGTAGAAGTTCGTGAGGACCGTGCCCGTGTACTCGGGGTAGGCGTCGACGTCGCCGTTCTTGAGCGCCTTGAAGGCGACCACCTCGGACCCGAGGTTGAGCTGCTTCTCGACGTCGTAGCCCGCCGCCTCGAGCGACTGCGAGTAGATCTCGCCCAAGACGAGCTGCTCGGGGAAGTTCTTCGAGCCGACGGTGACCTTCTTGCCGGCGTTCGCGGAGTCGCGCTTGATGGCCTGCTGGGCCTTTGCGCCGCCTCCTTCGGCCTGGCCACCGCCACCGCCTCCTCCACCACCGCCGCCGCCGCCGCAGGCGGACACGGCGAGGGAGAGGATGGCGGCCATGAGGGCCGCGAGGATGATCCTGCTTGTACGTCTCATGTCGCTTAGGTGCTCCTTGGTCGGGAGAGGAACGGGATCCGGCGCAGGCGGTCTCGGAGCGAAGGCCCCGAGGCCTTGAGCCCCGCCGGCGTGGCGGCACGCTGAAGTGCCGTCAAGAGGACGTATACGAGGATGGCGAGCGCCGCCACCACGAACGCGGCGCCGAGCAGGCCCGCCTGGCCGTACACGTTGACGCTGACGATCGGTGTGCCGAGCGTGTCGACGCTCGCGAGCGGGCCGAGGATGGCCGTGGCCACAACGCTGACCGCAGAGAGCTGGAGCCCCCCGAAAATCGAGCGGACGGCCAGCGGCAGCTCGACCTTGCGCACGATCTGGGGCTCGCTCATGCCCATGCCGCGCGCGGCGTCGACGGCATCGGGGGAGACGCCGCGCACGCCGACGTAGGTGTTGGTCAGCAGGGGCGGGATGGCCAGCAGGATCAACGCGAGCAGCACGTTGAAGAAGCCGATGCCCACGAAGGCGATGAAGAACGCGATCAGCGCGAGCGTGGGCACCGCACGGCCGATGTTCGAGACGCTGATGGCCAGGAACTCCCCCTTGCCGACGTGCCCGAGCCAGAGTCCGAGCGGCAGCGCGATCACGCAGGCGATGGCGATGGCGGCGGCGCTCAGAACCATGTGGTTGGCGGTCAGGGAGGAGATCTCCCCGATGCCTCCGACCTGCACGCCGCCGGTGACGGACTCCCGCGCGACGAAGATGAACTCGAGCGCGTCGGTGAAGAGGCTGGCGATGGGCGCGCTCATGTCGCCGCCGCCCTCCGCCACGGCGTGGCCAGGCGCTGGCCGCCGAGGATCAGCAGGTCGAAGACCGCGGCGAGCAGGATCGCCAGTCCGCCTGCCACGACGACGTTCGAGCGGAACGTGATGTCCTGGAAGATCTGGGCGCCGAGGCCGCCCGCTCCGGCGAAGAAGGCGAGCGTGGCCAGGTTGACCGTGCTCGTGGTGGCGATACGCAGCCCGGCCAGGATCTCGGGGACGGCGAGCGGCATCTCCACCCTCCACAGGACCTGTCGTTCGGTCAGTCCCATCCCGCGAGCGGCGTCCTTGGTCTCCTCGGGGACGTTCACGAGCCCGTTGATGATGTTACGGAAGAGGAAGACCTGGGTGTAGGCGACCAGCGCGATGATCGCGGTCAGCGCCGTGAGGCCGGTGATCGGAACGAGCATGAGGAACAGCGCGATGCTCGGGATCGTGTAGAGGACGCTGGTCAGCGCCGACACCGGCGCGGTCAGCCATCCGCTGCGGTGGGCGAGCAGCGCGAGCGCGAACGAGATCGCGAAGCCGACGGCCACCGAGATCACGGTCAGGTAGAGGTGCTCGAGCAACGGCTGCACGTAACGGTCGAGGTTGTCGACGATCCAGTCCGGGCAGAACCCGTCCTCGGACAGGCAGGTGCCGCCGCGGCGGCTGCGGATGTCCAGCTGGGCGAGGGGGAGCGCGAGCGCACTCACCGCGATGCGCCCTCCGACCCGGCCACCTTTTCGTCGCCGGGGCCGACCAGGTCGGGACCGGTGCGGACCTGTTCCGGTGGGATCTGAAGGGTCTGGGAGATGACCTCGAGCGAGAGCACGCCGGCCACGCAGCCCTCCGCGTCGACGACGGGTGAGTAGTGGACCTCGGACTCGATCAGATCGGCGAGGGCGTCGCGGAGCACGTCGTCGAGCTCGACGGTCGGCTCGGCGCGCGAGCGCAGCTCGGGCCGCACCCGTTCGCCGGCCATCCCGCGCTCCGACAGCCAGCCTTGGGGGCGCCCCTGCTCGTCCACCAGCAGCGGGATCTCGAGGTCGGCGTCGGCCACCTTGCGCCGGGCCTCCTCGGTCGGCTCGCCGGCGCGGACGGTCGCCGCCCGCCAGAGGTCGATGTCGCGTACGCGCTGGAGCGCGAGCCGCTTGAGGGCCCGGTCGGCGCCCACGAAGTCCTCGATGAACTCGTCGGCCGGGTACATCAGCAGCTCGGCCGGCGAGGCGTACTGGGCCAGCTTGCCGCCGGTGCGCAGGACGGCGATCTTGTCGCCCATCTTGATCGC
>JACCTJ010000016.1 GCA_013812485.1 Thermoleophilaceae bacterium | reverse complement strand
GGCTCGACCTGCTAGTCTTGCGAGCACTGGTCGTAACGCCCCGACCGGTGCCCGAGGGCACTCGCCCGTCGGGGGCTCGCCGTACCGCCGACCGAGGTCATCGTCCTCGGTCGGTCTGTTTTCACGTATAGAGACGCAGACGAGAGGAACGCGTGGCGAACAAGGCCACTGGGGACGGAAAAGCCTCCTACGGGGCGGAGAACATCACGGTGCTCGAGGGCCTCGAGGCGGTCCGCAAGCGTCCCGGGATGTACATCGGCTCGACGGGCCCGCGCGGCCTCCACCACCTCATCTACGAGGTCATGGACAACTCGGTCGACGAGGCGCTGGCCGGCGAGTGCGACCACGTCACGATCTCCATCCACCCCGACAACTCGGTGACGGTGTCCGACAACGGCCGCGGCATTCCCGTGGACATGCACGAGAAGGAAGGCCGCCCGGCCGCCGAGGTGGTGCTCACCGTCCTGCACGCCGGCGGCAAGTTCGGTGAGGGTGGCGGCTACAAGGTCTCGGGCGGCCTGCACGGCGTGGGCGTCTCCGTGGTCAACGCGCTCTCGGAGAAGCTCGATCTCACGGTGTGGCGTGACGGGCACGTGTGGACGCAGTCCTACGAGCGTGGTGCGCCCCAGGGGGAGCTGAAGAAGGGCGAGAAGTCCGATGAGCGTGGGACGCGCATCACCTTCCTACCCGACCTCGAGATCTTCGACGGCCTGGACTACGACCGCGGCGTGCTCGAGCAGCGCTTTCGCGAGATGGCGTTCCTCACACGCGGTCTGTGCATCGACTTCGCCGACGAGCGCGGTGAGGGCTTCTCGGACTCTTTTCAGTACGACGGCGGGATCGTCGATTTCGTCCATCACCTGCACAGCCAAGGCACGCGCGATCCCCAGCACAAGAAGGTCGTGTACCTCTCCGACGAGGCCGAGATGGGCGAGGTCGAGGTCGCGATGCAGTGGAACACCTCCTTTCAGGAGTCGCTGCTCTCCTTCGCCAACAACATCAACACCCACGAGGGCGGGACCCACCTGTCGGGCTTTCGCTCGGCGCTCACCCGGACCATCAACGCCTACGCCCGCCAGAAGGGCGAGCTCAAGGAGAAGGACCCCAACCTCCTGGGTGAGGACGTGCGCGAGGGCCTCACGGCGATCATCTCAGTGAAGATCCAGGAGCCGCAGTTCGAGGGCCAGACGAAGACGAAGCTGGGCAACCCGCCGGTCGAGGGCTTCGTACAGACGGCCGTCAACCGGGGGCTGGCCGAGTTCCTGGAGGAGAACCCGACGGACGCCAAGGAGATCATGCGCAAGGCGGTCCAGGCTTCGCGCGCCCGCGAAGCCGCGCGCAAGGCCCGCGACCTCACCCGCCGCAAGTCCGCGCTCGAGAACTCCACACTGCCCGGGAAGCTGGCCGACTGCTCGGTGCGCGACCCGGAGCTGGCCGAGCTCTTCGTGGTGGAGGGTGACTCGGCCGGCGGCTCGGCCAAGCAGGGCCGCGACCGCAACACGCAGGCCGTGCTGCCCCTGCGCGGAAAGATCATCAACGCGGAGAAGAACCGGATAGACAAGGTGCTCTCCAATAACGAGATCCAGGCGCTGATCACCGCGATCGGCACTGGCATCCGTGAGGAGTTCGACATCGAGAAGGCCCGCTACCACAAGGTCGTCGTGATGTGCGACGCGGACGTTGACGGCGCGCACATCCGCACGCTGGTGCTCACCTTCTTGTTTCGCGAGATGCCCGAGCTGATCGACGCCGGCTACATCTATCTCGCCAAGCCGCCGCTGTACAAGATGAAGAGTGGCAACCAGGAGATCTACATCGAGAAGGAGTCCGAGCTCGAGGAGGTCCTGCTGCGGGACAAGCTCGAGCGCATGGAGGTCACAGATCGCGCCAAGCAGGCCTTCAACCTGACCCACACCCGCTGGCAGAAGTTCGGCCGCCTGCTGAAGCAGTACGAGGGCTGGGCATCGGCGCTCCGGGCCGAGTTCGGCCACGACACGATCACCTTTCTCGAGGAGTCGCAGATCCTCGACTCCGGCGCGGCCTCGCCCGAGGAGGTCGTCGAGCTGCTCAAGCGCGAGGCCCCGGAGGAGGAGCCCTACTCCACGGAGCTGCTCGAGGAGAACGAGCACGAGCTGATCGTCCGCGTCGTCGAGCGCGTCAGCGGATCGGCTGCGAGCTACCGGCTTCGCAAGGAGATGTTCGAGCGCTCCGACTACCTCGGCTTCGTGAAGGTGCATCGCGAGCTCGAGGCGTTGTCGGGCACGCCCCCGTTCGCGATCGCCCTCGGCAAGAAGGAGGCCACCGCGCTGTCCTTTGAAGACTTGCGCAAGCAGGTGCTCGAGGTGGCGCGCGAAGGCGTGCCGCTGCAACGCTTCAAGGGTCTGGGCGAGATGAACGCCGACCAGCTCTTCGACACGACGATGGACGCCGAGACGCGCACTCTGCTGCAGGTGACGATCGACGACGCAAGCGCGGCGGACCAGATCTTCTCGATGCTCATGGGGGACAAGGTCGAGCCGCGGAGGGAGTTCATCGAGACGTACGCGCGTGACGTGACCAACCTGGACGTCTGAGCATGGGCGTCGATCAGCTGAGCGGCGGCAACATCGAGCCCAGAGGGCTCGAGGAGGAGATGCGGTCGTCGTACCTCGACTACGCCATGAGCGTGATCGTTGGTCGCGCGCTGCCCGACGTTCGCGACGGCCTCAAGCCGGTGCACCGCCGCGTCCTGTACGCGATGCACCAGTCCGGCCTTCAGCCCACCCGCCCCTACCGCAAGTGCGCCTTTGTCGTCGGCGAGGTGATGGGCACCTTCCACCCCCACGGCGACTCCGCCATCTACGACACGTTGGTCCGCATGGGGCAGGACTTCGCGATGCGCTACCCGCTCATCGACGCTCAGGGCAACTTCGGGTCGATCGACAACGACCCGGCGGCGGCGATGCGCTACACCGAGGCACGGCTCTCGCGCCTGGCCACGGAGCTGCTGCGCGACATCGACCAGGACACGGTCGACTTCGGACCCAACTACGACGACTCGCAGCTCGAGCCGCTCGTGCTGCCGGCGCGCTACCCCAACCTGCTGGTCAACGGCGCCTCCGGGATTGCGGTCGGCATGGCCACGAACATCCCGCCCCACAATCTGCGCGAGTCCATCGACGCCACGGTGGCCTTCATCGACGACCCCTCGATCGGCGTCGACGGGCTGATGAAGCACATCAAGGGCCCGGACTTTCCCACCGGCGGCATCATCACCGGCCGGGGCGGGATCCGGGAGGCCTACGAGACCGGCCGGGGCCGGGTGGTCATCAAGGCGCGCGCCCACATCGAGCCGCTGCGCCAGGGCAAGGAGGCGATCATCGTCACCGAGATGCCCTACCAGGTGCCCAAGGGAGACGGGCGCAACGACGGCTCGGGCCTGATCAAGAAGATCGCCGAGGTGGTTCAGAACGGGAAGGTCAAGGAGGTCGCCGACCTTCGTGACGAGTCCGACAAGTCGGGCGTGCGGCTGGTGATCGAGCTCAAGCGCGATGTGATCCCGAAGGTCGCGCTGAACAAGCTCTACAAGCACACGCCGCTGCAGACCACCTTCGGCGTGAACATGGTCGCGCTGGTCGACAACGTGCCGCGCTCGCTCGGGCTCCTGCCGATCGTCAAGAACTACGTCGACCACCAGCGCGACGTGGTCGTGCGGCGCACCAAGCACGAGCTGCGCCGGCGCGAGTCGCACCTGCACATCCTCGAAGGGCTGTTGGTGGCCCTCACCGACCTCGATGCGGTGATCGAGCTCATCCGCAGCGCGCCGGATCCCGACGAGGCGCGGCACGGACTGATGGACCGCTTCGACCTCACGCGCGTGCAGGCCCAGGCCATCCTCGACCTGCGCCTGCAGCGCCTCACCGCACTCGAGGCCGACAAGATCAAGAAGGACCACGCCGACACGCTCGAGCGCATTCGTGAGCTGCGCGAGCTGCTGGGCGACGAGGACAAGGTGAAGGCGCTCATCAAGGAGGAGCTGCTCGAGATCCGCGAGCGCTACGGAGACGAGCGGCGCACCGAGATCACAGCCTCCGAGGACGAGATCGACATCGAGGACCTGATCGCCGACCAGCAGATGGTCATCTCGATCACCAAGTCCGGGTACATCAAGTCGCTGCCGCTGGCCACCTACCGCCAGCAGCACCGCGGGGGCAAGGGCGTGATGGGGATGGACATGAAGGACGAGGACTACATCGAGCACCTCTTCGTGTGCTCGTCTCACGACTACCTGCTCTTCTTCTCCAACCGCGGGAAGGTCTACCGCCAGAAGGTCTACGAGCTGCCCGAGGCCTCGCGCACTGCGAAGGGCCGGGCGCTGGTCAACGTGCTTCCACTGAGGGAGGGCGAGCGGGTCAAGGCGGTGCTGGCCACGCGCGACTTCGCGGAAGGGAAGTACCTGGTCTTCGCCACCCGCAAGGGGATGATCAAGAAGACCGAGTTCATCGCCTACAACACGCCGATCAAGGCCGACGGCATCATCGCCATCAACATCCGCGACGACGACGAGCTCGTGGCCGTGCGCCGCACCGACGGCGACGACGACGTGATCATGGTCTCGCGCTCGGGTCAGGCCGCGCGCTTCCACGAGTCGGCCATCCGGTCGATGGGCCGCGACACCTCCGGCGTGCGCGGCATGAACGTCGAGCGCGGCGACAACTGCGTGCTGGCCATGGACATCGCCCGCGACGACTGCGAGCTGCTCGTGGTCACCGAGAACGGCTACGGCAAACGAACCGCGGTGGCCGAGTACCCGGTCAAAGGCCGCGGGGCCATGGGCGTGAAGACGATCCAGCTGACCGAGCAGAAGGGCGGACTGGCCGGCGCGCTGATCGTGCGCGAGCACCAGGACCTCGTCTTCATCTCGCAGCAGGGGATGGTGCAGCGCACGGGCGTGCGCGGGATCTCGCGCTACGGCCGCTCCTCCCAGGGGGTGCGCCTGATGAACCTGCGCGAGGACGACCAGGTGAGCGCGGTGGCCCTCGTGGTCGACGCGAGCGGCGGGGCCGGCGCCGCCACTGGGGAGGAGGCGGAGCTCGAGGTGGAGCTCCAGGCCGAGGTGCCCGCCGGCGGAGATGGCAGCGTGGCGAGGCCGGCCGCGGACCCGTCGGGCGCCGACCTCGACGAGGAGGACGACCCGAGCGGCCCGCCAGACCGCTGATTCCCGCTCTTTGGCGCGTGCGGAGTGGGCCGGGCGCGCCGGCCCACCACCTCCGCCGCCGGATCTGCTTTCATTGCCGGACCAGGGAAAGGAGGTGGTCCGAAACTTGAGTGACAGTCTTATCGGGACCCTGGAGGTGTTCGGCCGCTAGGTCGGATGGCTGGGCCCGCTTAGCGGAGTCCAACCGAGCATCGTCGGTGATGGAGGCCGGGATTAGTCCCTCCGGCCCGGCGCGCTTGTGCGTCGTGCGTTCCTAGCCGATCTCGTCCAGTCAGCGTTGTGAACGAAGGGGGCGCCCGCGGGCGCCCCCTCGTGCTTTAGGGCCTACGCCGCCAGGTACTGCTCCCACATCGGCGGGATGCTCGGCGTGGCCACGTGCACGAAGATCGTCGCGCTCGGGGGCCGCGGGCGTTGGCGGGGGTGCATGTCGATCTGACCCGGCAGGCGGTCGCCCTTGCGCCGGTTGCAGGGCGCGCACGAGGCGACGATGTTGTCCCACGAGGAGGGCCCTCCCTTCGAGCGGGGGATGACGTGGTCGACGGTCAGGGTGCTGCGGACGGTCCCGCAGTACTGGCACGTCCAGCGGTCGCGGGCGAAGACCGCGCGGCGGGTGATCCGCCGGGCATGGGCGTCGCGGGGGATCCGCACGTAGTTGGTCAGCCGGATGACCGCCGGCCGGGGGAGGGTGAGGGTCTCGGCGTGCAGGGCGTGATCGGCGTGCTCGAGGATCTCGGCACGATCCTTGAGGATCAGTACGGCCGCGCGCCGGACCGTGCACACGTTGATCGGCTCGTACGAGGCGTTGAGCACGAGCACGCGGCTGACGGTCCTCGAACGCCGCCCCGGCCGCGTCTCGGGCAGCGCGAGCACTGGCGCGGGCTCGCCCTCGGCTTCGGTCACCACCGCTGCGCTGCTGATCGGGCCCACCGCTCGGCGGCAGTCTAGCGAGGCGGTCCCTCTACCCCGCAGGGGTGCTGGGCGAGGAAGGATAGGAGCCGAGCACGTGGAGGGTCTCGACGCGCGCCCGCAGCGCCTCGAGGGCCTCGGCCACCGGCGAGCTGCGCTCGCCGCCCTCGAGGTCGGCGAAGAACATGTAGTGGCCGAGGCCCAACCGCCGGGGGCGGGACTCGATCTTCGTCAAATTGATGCCGCGGCTCGAGAGCTCGCCCAGGACCGCGACGAGAGCGCCCGGCGAGATGTCGTTGAAGCCAGAGAACACGATCGACGTCTTGAGCGCGCCGGAGCGCTCCTCGGCGCCGGCCTCGCCGGACCGCGCGAGAAGGACGAACCGCGTGACGTTGTCGCGATCGTCCTCAACTCCCTCGGCGAGGACCTTGCACCCGTAGGCCTCGGCGGCGAGCGGCGATCCGAGGGCTGCCCACGGCGCCTCGGACTCCCCGACCTGGCGCACGCCGTCGGCGGTGGACGCCGCGCTGGCGAGCTCCGCGCGCGGGAGCGCCCGGCGCAGGTAGCGCGCGCACTGGGCAAGCGCCTGGGGGTGCGAGATCACCCGCTCGACCTCGGCGGGCTCGATCCTGCGCCGCGCGATCAGGCCGTGGCGGATGGGAAGCTCCAGCTCGGCCACGAGGCGCACGTTGCGGGCGTCGACGGCCAGCGTGTCGAGGGTGGCGGTCACCGAACCCTCGAGCGAGTTCTCGATCGGCACCACCGCACGCTCCACAGCTCGCGTCTGGACGGCCATGACCGTGTCGTAGACGGTCGGGTACGCCACCGCCTCGGTCACGCGAGGGGCGAGTGCACGCAGCGCCTCCTCGGCGTAGGTGCCGCGCGGGCCCAGGAAGGCGACGCGTGTGGAGCGGGGGCCAGGCAACCGGCCAGACCCGCCCTCCGAGCGCTCCTTCGCGACCTGGCTCAGACGCGCTCCGCGGCGAGTGCGGTCGCCACCGCCTCGGCCTCCTCCGGCGAGAGCTCTGACTCGCCCTCGCCGCGGTCGACCGGCTTTACGTAGATGCGAGCCTGGTCGCGATGGAGGATCGAGGAGACGACGACGCCCGAGCGCCTCGCGTCGAGCAGGGCGATCGAGCTCGACTGGCGTCCCGACATCTCGCCGTAGGCGTCGTAGCGGATCACCGAGTGGTAGGCCAGGCAGCCGTCGAGGCGCCCCTCGACGCGGTCCGTGCGCTCGTCGAGGTGCTGCATCGACCTCTCAACCCCGTCCCTCAGCTCGGTAAAGGCGGTCTGAAGCGCCTCGGCGTGGGCCACGAGGTCGCGCTTGCCGTCGCCGAGCACCGCGATCTGAGCGTGGCGCAGGCGGCGCGTGCGCACCAGGAGGATGGAGGCGAGGACGAGCGCGACGAACGCGGCGACGGCGGCTCCGAGCGCCACCAGGCCGGGCAGCGAGGTGAGTTCCTGGACCATCAGCGGCAGGCTAGCGAGCGTCGCGGCCGCCTCGGGAAGATTGTCAACCGGGGACGAACGTGGCCGGATACGACGACTCGTTGTCGTCGGTGCGGCCCTCGCCTTCTGCGGAGTCGACCTTGATGGTCACGGTCACCGGTCTCCCGGTGGGCGGAGTCTCGGCGAGCGGAAGGGTGGCCGTCTCCGAGCCGCCGGCCGGGATCGACTCGAGCGTTCGCTCGACCGCGAGCGGAGTCGCCCCGCCGGTGATGGCGATCGACACCTCGACCTGCTCCTCCGGTACGGCGCCCTGATTCTGGACCTGGAGAGAGAAGGACAGGTCCGGGGCGGCCGAGACCTGGGTCGGGGCGCTCTCGTTCAGGGTCTCCCCACCCGCCGTGACCACACCGAGGGCGAGGCCGCGGGCGCCCGCTCCGACCTCGCCCGGGCCCTCGCGCAGCGCCCCGAGCCGGTCGGAGATCGTCTTCTCCTCGAGCCAGTCGACGGCCGGCAGGAACTCTTTGGCGGGCAGATCGGACTCGGGGGCGAGGTCGCGGTCGGCGAGGCCGTCGCGCAGCTCGGGCGCGACCCGTTGCGCGACGAGGACGTCGCTGACCAGGAAGTCGCGCATGTCGCGGGCGATCCGGGCGGTGGCGGCGTCGCGGTTCTGCTCGCCGAGCGCCGTCGGCAGCTCGCTGGCGATCCCGGCCAGGCCGTCGCGGCGGAACTCGAGGCTGTAGGAGAGGAAGCGGTTGGCGCCGGTCATCCGCTTGGGAGCGTCGAGGGCGTGAGCGCGATCCACCAGCTGCTCGGCCTGCGTGCGGAAGCCGTTGACGGTGGTCTGGAGCTCTACGGGCCCCTCGCCACCGCCTCCGCGTAGGACCGCGAACAGGCTGTTGCTCTGCTGCAGCGACTCGTCGGAGAGCGCGATGACGTCGCGCGCGTACTCGCGGTAGGCGCGGTCGGCGCGGGCGTCGAGACAGCCGCGAGTGGCGATGACCAGCAGGACGAGCAGGGCCGCGCCGAGGAGCATCGCGAGCAACCTCCGCCTTATCAAGGCCCGGCGCTCGGGGCCCGACGGGCGGATCGGGCGGCCCGGTCGCCTCTCCGGGGAGGGGTCCTCCTCGTGTGGCGGGGCCTCGTCGATTTCGGCAAAGGACATGTCTGAACTCCTGACCGTCGACGCCGGGAGGGAAGATCGGCAGTATTACCGGTGGCGCGGCGGTTGCCTCGGTGGGAGGTGGCCCGCACCCGGAAGCGAAACCCAGGGAGTCGTCGTGGATAGCTCT
>JACCTJ010000011.1 GCA_013812485.1 Thermoleophilaceae bacterium | reverse complement strand
CTGTGGGGGGTGATCGGGCTCGGGCCGATCAAGGGCTGGATCCCGGTCGCCACCTTCGCGACGGCGATCCTCATCACGCTTGTGATGGCGGCGCTGGCCGCCGGCGGCGCCCGGCGCCGGCGGGGTGGCGAGGGCGATCAATCGGCCGCGCCACGGGCCATTCCCGACTTCAGCTTCCCCACCGTGCTCGCCGGGATCGCGATCGCCCACATGGCACTCGGACTCGAGCTCGGTGCGTGGCTGATCATGATCGGCGCGGGGGCGCTGGCGGTCGCGGTCGGCTCGGTGGCGATCGAGCTGCGCGCGACGCGGCGCGCGGCGCTGCGTGCGGGCGGGGAGGAAAGCGCGACATGAGCGCGGTCGTCGCTGTTGCCGCTGTTGCCGGGCTGTACCTGGCGGGCACACGGCGGCTCGCCGCCAGCGGCGCGCGCGGCGGCGAACGCCCGGCGAGTCCCTGGCCGCTCCACCGGACGGCGGCGTTCCTCGTCGGCCTGGCCGTGCTCGCCGCCGCCCTGCTCACCCCCCGCGCCGACGACCTCCTCTCCGCCCACGTGGTCGAGCACCTGCTGATGGCCATGGTCGCCGCGCCGCTGCTCGCCGCGGGGGCTCCGGCGGCGCTCGCGCTGCGCGCGCTGCGCGGCTCGGCCCGGCGGAGCCTGGCCGACGCGGTGCGAAGCCGTCCGGCGCGGATGCTCACCCGTCCCGGCGTCGCCTGGGCGCTGCTGGCGGCGGTGACGGTCGGAGTCCACGTGCCGGTCGTCTACGAGGCGGCGCTGGGTAGCCCGCCGCTGCACGCCGTCGAGCACCTGCTGCTGCTCGGGAGCGCGGTGCTCTTCTGGCTTCCGCTCGTGGGCGTCAATCCGGTGCGCCACCGGCCCTCGGCGCTCGGCGGCGTGCTGCTGCTGCTGCTGGCGATGCTGCCCATGACCGCGGTGGGGGTCACGCTCACGGCGGCGAGCGAAGCGGTCTACTCCGCCCACGTCGAGGCTGCTCGCGAGCTGGGTGCCTCCGCGCTCGCCGACCAGCGCGCCGCCGGGACGATCATGTGGGTCGGCGGCTCGCTGCTGCTCGTCGCCGCGGTCCTCGCCTTTGGCATGCGGGCGCTCCTGCGCGAGGAGCGCCGAGAGGTGGCGCGGGAGCGCCACGCCGACGCTCACGCCTCTCCTCCAGAGGCAACACCGATCCTCTCCGGAGGCGCGCGGTGAGGCGGCTGCGCGGGCCCGCTGCGCTCCTGCTGGCGGTCGGCGCCCTGGTCAGTCTCGCCGCCGAGGAGAGCGCGCCGCAGACGCCGCCACCGCCACCGCCGCCGCAGACGCCGCCACCACCGCCGCCGCAGACGCCGCCATCACCGCCGCCGCCCTCCGCCCAGACCGACCGCCCGGGGCTCCAGTCCGGTGGACCGGGCCGACCGTCCGCCGGCGACCAGCCCGCCGTCGGGCCGCTCGAGCGTCCGGCCCCCGGCGTCGAGCCGCAGGATCCCCCGCTCGTCGCACAGGGGCGCCGCCTGTTCGCCGACGGCTGCTCCTCCTGCCACGGCGAGGACGCGCGCGGGATCCCCGGGCGCGCCCCGTCCCTGCGCGGCGCCGGCGCCGCCGCCGCCGACTTCTACCTCGCCACGGGCCGCATGCCGATCGACGACCCCGAGGACCAGGCCGTACGGAGCAAGTCGCCGTACGACCCCGAGCAGCGTCGCGCCCTCGTGGCCTACGTCGCGCAGTTCGGCGGCCCGCCGATCCCCAAGGTCGATCCCGCGAAGGGCACGCTCAGCACCGGGTTCGAGCTCTTCACCGAGAACTGTGCGAGCTGCCATCAGGTCCTCGCCCGGGGCGGGATGATCACCGGCGCGGTGGTCCCCGACCTGCAGGAGTCGACGCCGGTCCAGGTCGCTGAGGCGATCGAAGTAGGGCCGTACCTGATGCCGCACTTCCGCGAGCAGTTCGACGAGAAGGAGCTCGACTCGCTCGCCCGCTACGTGGAGTACACGAAGGAGCCCGAGGACCGCGGGGGCTGGGGCATCGGCCACGTCGGCCCGGTGCCGGAGGGGATGGTCGCCTGGTTGCTGGCCGGCGGGGCGCTCCTGCTCGTGTGCCGGTGGGTCGGCGAGAGGAGGCCGGAGTGAGCTCGCCGACGGAGGGAGCCTCCGAGACCCACGATCGCGAGGCCGGCTCGAAGCGCGGCGCCGAGAACCTCGTCCTGCTCTCCCTCGCCGCCGCCACGCTCGCCGCGGTGGCCTTCGGCGTCCTCGTCATCGTCCTGCCCGACACCCAGCTCCTCGGCCTCGCGCTCGGCGGGAGCCTCGCCCTGCTCGGAGTCGCCGCGGTGGTGGCCGGCCAGAAGATCGTCCCCCAGGAGATTGCGATCGAGGAGCGCACCGACTTCGGCGAGCGCCAGCCGGCGAGCGAGGTCGTCGAGATGGTCCGCGACGCCGAGAGGGGAGTCTCGCGGCGGCGTCTCCTGGTCGGGGCCGCGGGCGCCAGCGGGGCCGCGCTCGGCGCCGCCGCGCTCGTGCCCGCCGTCGCGCTGGGACCCAAGGTGGGGGAGACCATCGCACAGACGCCGTGGTCGCGGGGGCGGCGCGTCGTCGACTCCCAGGATCGTCCGATCACCGCCGACGACGTGCAGGTCGGGGCGATGCTGAGCGGCTTTCCGGAGGGCGCAACCCGCCGCGAGTTCGGCGCCTCGATCGTGATCGTCAAGGTCCCTCCGGGCGAGCTCGAGATCTCGGCCAGGATGCGCGCGGACGCTCCCGAGGGCGTGCTCGCCTTCTCGAAGATCTGCCCGCACGCGGGGTGTGCAGTCGCCATCTACCGCCACCCGCTCTACGAGCCGACGACCGAGCGGCCGGCCCTCGTCTGCCCCTGCCACTACTCGACCTTCGACGTCCGCCGCGGAGGCACGCTCGAGTTCGGGCCGGCGGGACGCGACCTGCCCCAGCTGCCGCTCGAGCTCAACGCGGCTCGCGAGCTCGTGGCGACCGGCGACTTCGTCGGCCAGATCGGGCCCTCCTACCTGGGGGTGAGGAAGTGATTCGCAACCTCGTCGACTACGTGGACGAGCGCCTCGGCGTGTCGCCGGGCGCGCGCAAGCTGCTGCGCTACATCTTCCCCGATCACTGGTCGTTCCTGCTCGGGGAGATCGCCCTCTACGCGTTCATCGTGCTCGTGGGCACGGGTGTGTTCATGAGCCTCTACTACGTGCCGAGCGACGCCGAGGCCGTCTACCGAGGCGCGTACGAGCCGCTCCGGGGCCTGACCATGACCGAGAGCTACCTGTCGACGGTCAACCTCTCGCTCGAGGTCCCCGCCGGCCTGCTCATGCGCCAGACCCACCACTGGGCGGCCAACCTGATGATCATCGCCATCGTGCTGCACCTGCTGCGGATCCTGCTCACCGGCGCGTTTCGCAAGCCGCGCGAGATCAACTACCTGGTCGGCGTGACCCTGCTGGCGCTGACCGTGCTCGAGGGCTTCGTGGGCTACTCGATGCCCGACGACCTGTTCTCGGGGATCGGCCTGGTGATCTCGTATGGAGTGGCGCTCTCGATCCCGGTGTTCGGCGCGGACCTCGCCTTCCTGATCTGGGGCGCCGAGTACCCGGGCAGCTCGGATTTCTTCCCGCGCCTGTACATCGTCCACGTGCTGATCGTGCCGGCCGCCATCGCCGGTCTGATCGGCATGCACATGGCCATGATCATGCGCCAGCACCACGCCCAGTTCCCCAGCAAGCTCGCGACCGAGCGCAACGTCGTCGGCTATCCGATGTGGCCGGGCTACGCACTCAAGGCGGGGGGACTCATGTTCCTGACGGCGGCGGTCCTCTTCTTGCTCGGCGGACTCGTGCAGATCAATCCGATCTGGCAATGGGGTCCCTACGAGCCCTATCTGGCGTCTAACGGCGCCCAGCCCGACTGGTACCTCGGGTGGCTGCTCGGGAGCCTGCGCCTCATGCCCGCGCTCGAGATCCAGCTCGGGGACCTGACGCTCGTGCCCAACGCGTTCTGGGGCGGGCTCGTCTTTCCGACGATCACGTTCATGCTCATGTACGCGTGGCCGTGGATCGACCGGCGATGGTTTGGCGACCGGGACAAGCACGATCTGCTCGACTCCCCGCGCGACAATCCGCGCCGCACGGCGATCGTCATCTCGTACTTCTCGTGGGTGCTGATCATCTTCATAGCCGGGTCGATCGACCGCCTCTACCTCAGCTCGACCGTCCCGTATGAGGCGCAGGTGTGGTTCCTGCGGATCGCGGTCATCGTCCTCCCCTTCGTCGTCTATTTCGCCACGAAGCGGCTGTGCGAGGAGCTGAGTGCCCGGGAGCCCCGGCCGCTGCGTGGGTGGACCGGGAAGGTGGTGCGGCGGACGCCCGCCGGCGGGTTCGAGACCGTCGAGCTCGACGAGGGGGTTCCGGCGGTCGACGGGGCGAACGGGCGCAACGGTGGGCCGGTCGTCAAAGAGGAGGCCGGAGCCGGCGAGGGCGCTCGCGGCTCCTGACCGCCACCGAGGCCTCGGCTCAGTCGGTGGGCACCGCGGGATTGTTCACGAGCCACCGCGAGCCGACGCGCTCGACCTCGACCTCGCTGCGCCGGGCGCCGGCTTCGAGCGTCGCTCGCGCGATGCCGCCGCTCTCCTCGAGCTCCGCCACCCGCGCCTCCTCGAACGGCTTGGCCGCCTCTTCGGGCGCCGCGGGCGGCAGCCCGAGGCCGAGGGCGTCGTTGCAGCCCTCGCCCGTGGTGCGCCCGCGAGCAAAGGCGTTGCGCGCCGGCTCGGTGAGCGACTCGAGCACGACGGTCGGCCGTCCCTCCGCGCAGGCGGCGAGCAGGGTGTCGACGGCCGCGCGGGCGTCGGTTGCATCCTCGGGCGGGCCTCCGCAACCCGCGACCGCCACCAGCGCGAGGGTGAGTGCGGCGCGAAGCGACGAGGCGCGCCTGCGCCGAGCGTGTGTCGGGGGCGAGGCCGTCCGGGCCATGTCGTCTCGCCCTACCCACCAGGCGGGCCCCCGACGCCACCCGCGTTCGTGAGGACCGTCCGCGAGAGTCCGACTTGCCGCGCCCACCGCCGCGGTTAGCCGACACCCCGAGCCGGGAAGGCGTAGGTTGTCGCGAAGGCAAAGCCGAAGGCGAGAGAGATCGATGGCGAAGACCGACGAGGCCGAGGACGCCCAGCAGGGGACGGAGGACGAGCAGGGATCCGATCGGGAGGAGACCGTCGGACCACCGCCGTTCGCCAAGGGCTGGCGGTGGCCCCTCATCTTCCTCGTGGTCGGGATCGTCGCGCTTGCCGCATTCGTGACTCTCCTAACCTCCCCGACGGAGCTGCCCCCGCCTCCACCGCCGCCGCCACCCCCTCCGGCGCTCGTCGTCCCGTTTGGCTGACCGGCCGCCGCCGGGCTCTGGCCACCTCCTCGGTCCCCGCGAGTCGACCCGGTAGAGGCGAAGACGGTTCGACCCGCCGGCGGGACAGCGGTCGGCCGGCGGTGCCTGCGGAGGTCGAAGTCGGCGACGTGGCGCCGGCGGCTAGTCGCTAACGTGCGCGGAGCGCCGCGGCGCGTGACCGCATGAGCTCAGCCGACCGCCTCGCCGCGTCCGACCCCACCGGGCCCGCGTCCTCTCCGGTGCTCCCGCCATCGGCGACCGCCGCCGCGGAGCGCGCCGACGCGGAGGCCGAGCGGCGGGTCAGCGGCCCGGCCGGCCTCGCCCACGTATCCGCGCTCTCCTTTCTCGCCTCGCGGGCGGCGCCCTCGGGCGCCTTTGTGCTGGCGCTCGCCGGCGGCGTGGCGCTCGCGCGCGCGGGCGAGCGCTTCGGGTGGCGACGCGGTTACGGCGCGAGCCTCGCGGCCATGATCCAGACGGTCGCCTACCTCGGCCCGGCGCGGCTCAACGGCCCGCTCACCCAGGCGCTCACCGCACCGGTCATGGGCGCGCTCGAGCGCCGCGGCGTCGGCGCGCTCGGCCAGTTCGCCGCCTGCTTCGCGGGTCGGATGTTGCACAACACGGTCGCCACCGCCTTTTTCGTGTTCGTCCTGCTCGGAGGGCTCGACGCCTACGCGGGCACCTACAACGAGACGTTCGGCGACCTTGCCCTCCTGCCGAGCGGGCCCAGGGCGGCGCTCGCCTTCACCGCCGTGAGCCTCGTCGGCTGGGCGATCGTGGCGACCATCGTGCAGATCGCCGTCTACCGGCGCGGCATGCGGCGCTGGCCTGACCCTGCGGCAAAGGACGACATCGATGAGTCGGCCGAGAGCGGCGACCTCGGCGGCCGCGGACGCTTCGACCCCCGCGCGGTCGCGCTCGCGGCCGCCGTGGCCTTCACGCTCCTGGTCGCGAGCACCGCCGCGCCGCTGCTTGCCGGGGTGGGGGCCTGGCTGTTCGTCGCCTGGCTGCTCTCGCGCCCCGACCGCAGGGCCGTTCCGACCGGGGTGGCCCTGGCGCTGCTGATCGGCGGCGGCTCGCTCGTCTTCTCGCTGGTCGGCGGGCTCGGCCTCGCGGTGGGACTACAGCGCGGGGCGCGAGCGATGCTGATCGTGCTCGTCGCGACCTGGCTGCGGGCGGCCGCCCGCTCGGATGGTATCCGGGAGGTGGCCCGGCGCTCGCTCGGGCGGCTGCGGCGCATCCCGTCGGTGCCCGAGGCGGTGTCGATCCTCGACGAGCTCGGCGCGGAGGCGAGGCTCGCGCCCTCAGGCCGCGCCCTGCTCGCGGAGCTCCGCTCTGCGCGCAAGCGGCCGGTGGCGATGGTCGACGCGGTCCTCGGCTGGGTGGCCGGCGAGTCCGGACGCTTCCGCGCCGGTCTCATCCCGCCTCCGGCGCGCCTCAGGGTGGCGGCACGCGACGTCGCGCTCGTCGCGGCGGCCGCCGCGCCGGTTCTCACGCTGCTTCTCGGCTGATCTGGGCGCACGCGCCCGAGGGGGCTCGGGATCAACGGCGGTGTAGGCCACCGCCCGGCGCTGGCAAGCTATCGGCCGAGGAGCGCAGAGGGCCCGCCGGGCGGGAGCCGAGGAGGGAGGTGAGGATGGCAGGGGAGCGGATCGAGCCCGCGGCGCGCCACGGCGGCGGCCTTCCAGTTTCTGACGGGCGTCGCGTGCGGCGCCGTCCCGCAGGGACCGACGAGGTCGACGCCGCGTCGCTCGAGCGTGCCCTGCGGCGGTCGCTGCGTGGCGAGGTCATGTTCGACGCGGGCAATCGCGCCGTCTACGCCCACGACAGCTCGAACTACGGACAGCCCCCGATCGGAGTCGTGCTTCCCCGCGACGCCGACGACATCCTCGCGGCGCTCGCCGCGTGTCGCGATCACGGGGCGCCGGTCCTTCCTCGCGGGTGCGGAACGAGCCTCGCGGGCCAGGCCTGCAACGTTGCGGTCGTCATCGACACTTCGAAGCACATGCGCAGGGTCGTCGAGATCGACGCCGAGCGCCGCTTCGCGAGGGTCGAGCCCGGCGTGGTCCGCGACGCGCTCACGCGCCTCACCGAGGCCCGCCACGATCTCACCTTCGGGCCCGACACCGCGACTCACGGCTGGGCCACGCTCGGCGGGATGGTCGGCAACGACTCGTGCGGAATGCACTCCGTGATGGCCGGTCGCACCTCCGACAACGTCGAGGAGCTCGAGGTGGTCACCTACGACGGCGTGCGGATGCGCGTCGGGCCGACGAGCGAGGAGGAGCTCGAGCGAATCGTCCGGGCGGGAGGGCGGCGCGGGGAGATCTACGCGCGCATGCGCGACCTGCGCGACCGCCACGCCGGTCTCATCCGCGAGCGCTTTCCGGACATCCCGCGGCGGGTCTCCGGCTACGGCCTCGACGCCCTGCTCCCCGAGAACGGGTTCGACGTGGCGCGGGCGCTCACCGGCAGCGAGGGAACGCTCGCCACCGTCCTCGAGGCGAAGCTGCGGTTGGTGCACATGCCGCCGTGGAGGACCCTGCTCGTGCTCGGCTATCCGACGATGGCCGACGGGGCCGACGGCCTCTCGGAGATCCTCGCCCATACGCCGCTCGCCCTCGAGGCGATCGACGCCCGGCTCGTGCAGAACCTGCAACGCAAGGGGATCCAGCTCGAGGAGATCGCGCTGCTGCCCGAGGGCGGAGGCTGGCTGCTCGTGGAGTTCGGGGGCGAGACCAGCGACGAGGCCGAGGAACGCACCCGCGGCGCGATGGCCGACCTCGCGAAGGCATCGATCGTTCCCTTGATGAAGCTTTTCGACGACCCCGCCGAGGCAGCGCGCGTCTGGAGGGTCCGCGAGGGCGCGCTCGCCGCGACCGCCGCGGTACCCGGGGAGCCCGACCACTGGGAGGGCTGGGAGGACGCCGCGGTCCCGCCCGGGCGCGAGGGCGACTACCTGCGCGACTTCGAGCGACTGCTCGACCGCTACGACTACGACTCCGCTTTCTACGGCCACTTCGGCCAGGGCTGCATCCACACCCGGATCAACTTCGATCTGCGCACGCAGGGCGGGATCGCGAAGTGGCGCACCTTCCTCGACGAGGCGGCCGAGCTCGTCCTCGCCTACGGCGGCTCGCTGTCGGGCGAGCACGGCGACGGCCAGTCTCGCGCGGAGCTCCTGCCGAAGATGTTCGGCCTCGAGCTCGTCGAGGCCTTCGGCGAGCTCAAGGCGGTCTGGGACCCCGACGGCCGGATGAACCCGCACAAGATCGTCGACCCCTATCCGATCGTCTCGAACCTCAAGCTCGGCGTGGGTCATGCTCCGCCCGAGCCGAAGACCCACTTCGCCTATCGCGACGACGACGGCAGCTTCGCCCGCGCGACTCAGCGTTGCGTCGGAGCGGGCAAGTGCCGCGACACCAACCTCGGGACGATGTGCCCGAGCTACATGGTCACGCTCGACGAGCAGCACTCGACCCGCGGCCGCGCGCGGATCCTCTTCGAGATGCTCGAGGGCGAGACGATCGCCGAGGGCTTTCGCTCCGAGGAGGTCCACGCGGCGCTCGACCTCTGCCTCTCGTGCAAGGGCTGCAAGGGCGAGTGCCCCGTGCAGGTCGACATGGCGAGCTACAAGGCCGAGTTCCTGTCGAAGCACTACAAGGGGCAGCTGCGCCCGCGGGCGGCCTACTCGATGGGGTTGATCATGCTCCACGCTCGGGTCGCAGCGCGCGCACCGAGGCTGGCCAACGCGTTGACCCGCGCGCCGGTCGTCGGCGATCTGGTCAAGCGCGCCGGCGGCATCAGCCCCAAGCGCGAGCTGCCGCACTTTGCCGAGGAGACGTTTCTCGCCTGGTGGAAGGCCCGCGCGCCGGTCAACCCGGGCGCCGAGCCCGTGGTGCTCTTCCCCGACACCTTCTCCAACTTCCTTCGTCCCGACCCGGCGAAGGCGGCGGTCGCGGTGCTCGAGGCCGCGGGCCGGCGCGTCGTCGTGCCCGAGGGCGCGCTGTGCTGCGGGCGCCCGCTCTACGACCACGGGATGCTCGATACGGCGAAGCTCTTCTGGCGGCGGACGCTACGCGTGCTCGGTTCGTGCCTCGACGCCGGCTGGCCGATCGTCGGAGTCGAGCCGAGCTGCGTCGCCGCCTTCCGCGACGAGCTGCCGGGCCTGCTGTCCGACGACGATGACGCGCAGCGACTCTCCGCGCGTGTGCAGACGCTCAGCGAGTTCCTCGCCGAGCACGCGCCCGGCTGGCCGCCGCCGCGGCTCGAGCGGCGTGCGCTCGTCCACGGCCACTGCCACCAGGAGGCGGTGATGGGCATCTCCGCCGAGAAGCGGCTGCTCGCGCGCATGGGGGTCGACTTCGAGGTCCTGGACTCGGGCTGCTGCGGCATGGCCGGCGGGTTCGGGTTCGAGCGCGACCACTACGAGGTCTCGGTCAGGGTCGGCGAGCACCGGCTCGCGCCGCGGGTCCGCGCCGCTGCCGAGGAGACGCTGCTGATCGCCGACGGCTTCTCCTGCCGCACGCAGG
>JACCTJ010000241.1 GCA_013812485.1 Thermoleophilaceae bacterium | reverse complement strand
TAGGCGGCGAAGCGCCTCCCCACGGTCGCGGGCCCCGGTTCGTCCTGCGCCGCCGCGTTCGCCACAGGCGCCCAGGAAAGGTCGGTCGTCAGGAATAGCGCTCGTCAATTATGCTCTCGTCGCATGGCCACCGGCTCCGACTCGAAGCCCACCATCGGGCCGGTCGTCGGTCCCGACGACGAGCGCCGTTTCACCGACTCCGGAATCGAGGTCGAGCGCGTCTACCGCGAGGCCGACGTCGCCTCCGGCCTCGAGGAGCGCCTCGGCGAGCCGGCCGAGTACCCGTACACGCGTGGAATTCACGCCGAGATGTTCCGCTCGCGCCGTTGGACTATGCGCCAGTACGCCGGCTACGCGTCGGCCAAGGAGACCAACGAGCGCTACCTCTACCTGATCGAACACGGCTCGACCGGCCTGTCTATGGCCTTCGACCTGCCGACCCAGCTTGGCCGCGACTCCGACGACCACCTGTGCCTCGGCGAGGTCGGGCGCACCGGCGTCGCCATCGACTCGATTGACGACATGCGCCGCGTCTTCGAGGGCATCCCGCTGAGCGACGTCTCGACCTCGATGACGATCAACGCGCCGGCGGCCGTGCTGCTGCTGCTCTACGAGCTCGTCGGCGAGGAGCAGGGCGTCGAGGCGAGCGCGCTTCAGGGCACGACGCAGAACGACGTGCTCAAGGAGTACATCGCGCGCGGCAACTTCATCTATCCGCCCGAGCCGGCGATGCGCCTGACCACCGACCTCTTCGCCTACTGCCACGAGCGCATCCCGCAGTGGAACACGATCTCGATCTCTGGCTACCACATGCGCGAGAAGGGCTGCTCGGCGGTCCAGGAAGTCGGCTTCACGCTCGCCAACGGAATCGCCTACGTGCAGGCGGCGCTCGCCGCCGGGATGGAGGTCGACGAGTTCGCCCCCCGCCTCGCGTTCTTCTTCAACTGCCACAACCACGTCTTCCAGGAGGTGGCGAAGTTCCGGGCCGTCCGGCGCATGTGGGCGCGCATCATGCGCGAGCGCTTCGGCGCGCAGAACGAGCGCTCGCTGACCATGCGCTTCCACACCCAGACCGGCGGCTCCACGCTCGCCGCCCAGCAGGTCGAGAACAACATCGTGCGCGTGGCGTTGCAGGGCTTCGCCGCGGTCTGCGGGGGAACGCAGTCGCTGCACGCCAACGGCTACGACGAGGCTCTCGCCCTGCCGAGCGAGCGCGCCGCGCGGCTGGCGCTGCGCACCCAGCAGGTGCTCGCCCACGAGTCGGGCGCGATCGACACCGTCGATCCGTTCGCGGGGTCGTACTTCGTCGAGGCGCTCACCGACGAGATCGAGGCGCGCGCGCAGGAGCTGATCGACAAGGTCGAGGAGCTGGGTGGGTCGGTCGAGGCGCTCGACTTCATCCGCGCGGAGGTCGAGGAGTCGGCGTGGGCCTACTCGGAGCGGATACGGACAAAGCAGGACGTCGTCGTGGGCGTGAACGAGTATGTGACCGAGGGCGTCGAGACCGAGGACATCCTCACGGTCGACCCCGAGTCAGAGCGCGAGCAGGTCGAGCGGCTGAAGAAGTTCAAGCAGGACCGAGACGGCGAGGCTGTGCGCGCGCGGCTCGAGGAGGTGCGGGAGGCCACGACCGGGGAGGGGAACCTGCTGCACCCGATCCGCGCGGCGCTCGCCGCCCGGGCGACGCTCGGCGAGGTCTCCGGGGTCATGCGGGAGGAGTACGGGGAGTACCAGGGAGCCTGAGCGGTCGCGGACCGCCGGGCGGTGCTACGGTGACGCACATGGGAGCCGGTACGGTCACGGTTCGCGAGCTGCGTCAGAACCTGAGTGTCTTCCTCCAACGCGTCGAGCACGGCGAGACGCTCTCGGTGACTAACCGCGGCCGGCCCGTGGCGGTGCTGGCGCCGCTGCCGGGAGCCGGCGACCCGATCGACCGCCTCGAGGCTGAGGGACGTATCGCCCGGCGGGCCACGCTCGACCTCCTCGACCTGGGGCCGCCTCTCCAGCCCGAACCGGGAGAGATGTCGATGGGCGAGGCTCTCGACGAGCAGCGCGAGGACAAGATCTGAACGAGATCGCCTACCTCGACACCTCGGCCCTGGTCAAGCTGGTTCGCGAGGAGAACCACAGTGCGGCCCTGTTCTCGGCCCTGAGCGCATGGCCGCGCCGGGTAACGAGCGAGCTCTCGCGCGTGGAACTGCACCGTACAGTCCGGCGAGTCGGACGAGGCTCCCTCCGGGCACGGGAGCTGCTGAGCGGGCTTACGCTGATCGAGATGGTCGAGTCAGTGCTGGATGCCGCGGAGACCGTGGGGCCGCCGCAGCTTCGCTTGCTCGACGCCATTCAGCTCGCATCGGCGAGCTCTCTAGGTCAAGACCTCGGGGTCTTCATCGCCTACGACGAATGCCTGCTCGCCGCCGCAACGGCCATCGACTTGCCTACGCTGGCGCCCGCCTGAGGGTAGATCCACCCTTCGCCCTCGAGACGCCCCTTGGCCCGCCAGGGCCGCTCGATGACCTCGTGGGACGTATCGCCACGCGCAGCTCAAGCCGGAGCGAGGCCGACCTCCAAGCAGACCTAGCGACCCTACTCCGCTACGGCGGGCTCAACCTGGACGACGACAGCATCGTCCGGCGCGAGGTGCCGACCGCGGACGGCACGCGTCGACGCATCGACATCGAGCGCGGGCTGCGAAGGGCGGGTCGGAGCCACGAGACCCGGCTTCGCGCTCGACCTGGCGAGCCTCCGGGCGCTCTACGACGCCCACTTCGACGACCCGCAGGTGCAGCTCGCCCGCGAGCTCTGGGGCCGCCTGGTCACCGCGGCGCTCGGGACGGGCTTCGAGGAGAGCGACGAGCTGTTCATGCTAGTCGGCAACCCGCCCTGGCTCTCCTACCGGTTCATGCCGGCCGAGATCCAGCGGACCTTCCGCACCCTGGCCACCGAGCGCGGCCTCTTGGCGGGGGCGGAGGTGGCCACCCACCAGGACCTGTCGGGGCTGTTCGTCGCGCGCGCCTGGCGAACTCTATCTGAGGCCCGGCGGGCGCTTTGCCTTCGTGATGCCCGCGGCGACGCTCTCCCGGCGCCAGTTCAAGGGCTTTCGCACGGCTGACTATCCGGCCCCGGCCGGGCACAGGAAGCTCGCCTTCGACGGGTCGTGGAACCTGACGGGGATCGAGCCGACGATTTTCCCGGTGCCGTCCGCGGTGGTCCACGGCCGGCGCGCCGGGGCCGGTGAGCCCGCGTCGGCGATGCCCACCATGGGCGAGGTCTGGTCGGGCCGGCTCCCGGACCATCGGCGGCCCTGGGCCGACGCTGCTCGGGCGATCACCGTGCAGGAGGGTGCGGCGAGCGTGGTGGAGGACGCGCCCGGGTCGCCGTATGAGGCGAGGTTCCGTAACGGCGCGACGATCTACCCGCGAGTTCTCCTCTTCGTCGAGCGCGCGTCTGCCGGCCCACTTGGCGTCCCCGTCGGCGTACGGCGCGTCCGCAGCGCGCGCTCAGCACTCGACAAGCCGCCGTGGAAGCACCTGCAGTCTCTGGAGGAGGCTGTCGAGGAGCGCTTCATCCTTCCGATTCATCTGGGCAGCACGATCACGCCCTACCGTGCGCTCGATCCGGTGGAGGCGGTCATTCCCTGGATCGGTGATCGCCTACTGGACGATGACGACCCCGTGCTTGATGACATTCCCGGCCTCGCCGCGTGGTGGACTCGGGCGGTGAGCCTGTGGGAGCTTCACCGCTCCGAGCGGTCGACTCTGTAGTTGCGGTAGCAGATCGATTACCAGAAGAAGCTGAGCGCTCAGTTCCCGCTGAGCCCGGGACGCGTCGTCTACACGAAGGCGGGCGCGCGTCTCGCAGCTGCCCGCGTGACCGACGACGCACTGATTGAGAACAAGCTTCACTGGGCGCCCGTCGCCTCGCCCGAAGAGGGCCGCTACCTCTGCGCGATCCTCAACAGCCAGGCCCTGGGTGAGCGCGTCGCGCCGCTCCAGTCGGTCGGCCAGTTCGGTCGCCGTGACTTCGACAAGTACGTCTTCGCGATCCCCTTCCCGACCTTTCACCCGGCCGACCAACTTCACGCCGAGCTCGCTCTGGCCGCGGCCCGGGCCGAACGCGCCGCCGCTTCCGTGCCGATCTCAGAGACCGATGGCTTTCAGAAGGCACGTCGGCTCGTGCGGGCAGCGTTGGACGAGTCGGGCGTGAACGAGCCGGGCCCGGAGCGTCGATCACTCACCAGTGGCCTTCGCCGCTGCCGTCGCGAGCGTAACCGAAGCCGACCTCCTCCCAGAAGCGCGTGCTCATGACGTGCATGGCGCAGCTTTCCGAGCACGAGGCCGTCGGGCTCGGGCAGGCGGATGCGCACGGCGTGCTCGCCGTCGGTCTCGCACGTCGCCCGCTCGTCCATGTGAAGTGGGTGCCCGGCGGGTGCGGCGCCACCCAGCGGCCCTGCTCGTCGAAGGCTCGCTTGACCGAGGCCGCGGTGAGCGGCTCACCATCGGGGAAGCGCTCGCCGCGGCGGACGTCGATCTTCAGTGTGCGCTCGTCCTCCCAGCGGTAGCGGCGCATGGCGGCCGGCCGGATCTTGCCCTCCGGGTTGACGTGTACAAGCTCCTCGACCGTGTTGTAGGTGATGTAGAGCCAGTTGAGCGGGCTGGGGTCGACGACGCGGATCGCTCCGACCGGCTCCTTGGCCCGGGCTCCTAGCCGCAGCGGCGAACGCTTCGGAAAGGTCCTCATGGCGCCCCATCCTCCCCTCTCGAGGCATCTCACGAAACGCGTAGCTCGCGCCGCGCCAGCGGGACTACCACGACCCGGTCCACGCCTGCGATGCGTCCGCACTCACGGCGAGACTGCACAGCCACGGCCGACGAGCGCGGGGGGCGAGCGAGCCGAGCGCTGGTCGGCGAGCTCCTGCGCATGGGCGTGGCCTGGGGCGCCGGATCGTTCCCGGACGAAGCGCCCTGGGCGAGTGCTCAGCTCAACGCGTGGGCGCGGCCACCGTCAGCGCTCGTGGTTTGATGCCGTACACGATCTCCCCGAGCTCACCGACGTACTCCCCGTCGACCTCGAGCGGGAGCGGACGACCGTCGAGCGAGCGCACGCGTGCCCGGCTCATCCTCGGCACCGACTCGACGTCCTCGCGACCGAGGACACCTGGGCCCCGGCCGAGGGCGATGCGTGGCGTGATCGTGGCCGCGGCCCCGATCGAGCCCCGCCGCAGGACGGCGAGCGAGAGCGTGCCGGTCTCGAGCCCGGCGCCCTCACACAGCGGCAGCGGGCGACCACCCAGGTAGGTCAGCGGGTCCCCGTTCTGGGCGATCAGGCTGATGCCCTCGATCTCGACCTCCTCGCCCTCGGCCGCGAGGACGAGCCGGGGCGGATCGCGCAGGTAGCTCGCAGCGACCGCGAGCACCTCGTACAGGAACAGGTGGCCCCCGAGCGCTCGCCCAGTGGTTCCCCGCCCGCTCATGCGCCGGTTGGCCGTGGCGCTCACGCCGATACCCGAGAAGAAGGTGAAGGCGCGGCCGTTGACCGTGCCGAGGTCGATGCGCCGGGTCGAGAGCCGCCCGCCGGCTCGCGCCAGCGCGGCCGCCGCACCCCGGGCGTCCAGGGGCAGCCCGAGCGAGCGGCAGAGGACGTTCGTCCGTCCCGCCGGCAGCGGCACGAGCGGGATATCCGAGCCGGCGAGCCCGTTGGCGACCTCGTTCACCGCGCCGTCGCCGCCGAGCACGGCCACCGCGGCGAAGGCGCCGTCGCCGGCCCCGGCGCGGGTGATGGGGATCGCGTCACCCGGCTCCTCGGTACGTACGAGCTCGACCGCGAACGCGCCCCCGAGCTCGCGGGCGACCGCGGCCTCGAGGCGCGGCGAGTAGGTGCTGGCCGCCGGATTGACCACGAGCAGGATCGACGCCCGGGTGGGCACCGCCGCCGGCGCACGCCCTCGTTCCCCGACCGGGTCCGGCCGCGTGAGGGTCAGGGCGCGATCCGTTTCGCCGCCGGCTTCGCCGTTCTCGCTGGCTTGGGGCGCACCGCAACGGCCGCGGGCGTTGCGCGCCGGCGGAAGGCCACGAAGTAATCGATGCCCGATGCGATGGTCACCGCCACTGTGAGGTAGAGCAGGCCGAGCAGCCACATCGCCGAGGCGTCCGGCGCGGCGATGAGCGCGAGGATCGTCGCCACCTGAAGCGCCATCTTGGCCTTGCCGAAGCGGCTGGCGGAGATCACGAGGCCCTCCCGCCCGGCGACCGCCCGCAGCCCGCTCACGGCGAGCTCGCGGACCATGATGACCGCCGCGATCCAGGCCGCGAGGCGGCTGACGGCTACGAGCGAGATCAGGGCGGCCCCGACGAGCAGCTTGTCGGCGATCGGGTCGGCGATCTTGCCGAAGGTGGTCACCGAGTCGCGCGAGCGGGCGAGGTGCCCGTCGAGGGCGTCGGTCAGGGCCGCGGCCGCGAACAGGGCGGCCGCGGCCAGGCTCGAGCCGTCCTGGCTCTGGAGCACGAAGAGGACGAGCGGCGGAACGACGAGAACCCGCGCCACGGTGAGCGCGTTCGGCAGAACGGGGACGATCCTGCCGAGCCTCGTCAAGGTCAGCCGCCGGCCGCGGGGGCCCCGGGCGGGACGGCGTTCGGCGACGAGGGCCGGGCGCGCGACCGACGCAGACCGCGCCAGCCCGTCGCGACGCCGGCGAGGTAGACCGAGAGCCCGCCGATGATCAGGCCTGCGACGTCGTCCACCACGTAGTGCCAGCCGAAGTAGATCGTCGCGATCACGGTCAACCCGAGCAGCGCCCAGAGGGCTATCTGGAGGGCGCGCCGGGCGCCCAGCAGGTAGGCAATCAGGACGGCGCTGAAGAGCACCGACACGTGCAGCGACGCAAAGCCCGCGATGCTCTGGATCGCGCCGCTGCCCATCGGATCGTCGATGAAGCGCACCCGGTCGACGAGCAGGATCTGCTGGAGGTTCCAGACCGCGGTGGCGGGCATCTGGTCGGCCAGCGGCGGGTCGACGAACACGGGGCCGAGCGAGGGTACGAGGTAGTAGCTCAGGAGACCGAGGACCCAGTTGAAGTTGACGGCGGTGACGTACCAGATCCCGGTGGCGACCTTTCGGGTCCAGGCCAGCGCTCCGACCACCGACAGCGGTACGAACGACAGGTAGAGCAGGTAGGCCGAGGAGAGGACGTGGCTGGCCACGCCCGTGCCGAGGATGCTGTGCAGGAGGGCGGCTGGGTCGTTGCCCCCGAGCAGGGCGCGGTCGAGATCGAGCAGGGCGCCATCGAAGTTGCCCTCGCGCAGGATGGGCAGGAAGCTCTTGAGGTTGCGATAGGCGATATAGGTGGCGTAGAAGCTGAGGATCGTGGCGAGGCCGATCGCCAGGCGCCGGCGCGTCCAGCGCGTGCGCCACACCTGGGCGACCTCGGCCCGCATGCGGCCCGGACGCCAGCCGGACTGGACCGCTGCCCGCACGACGACGTCGAGCAGCAGGAAGACGACGATGCTGGTGACGATGATGAACACGCGCCCGCGGTAGGCCACGACCGAGTCCGGGTCGCGGATCGGCAGGCGGGTGAGCCCCGCGATGAGCAGGGTGACCGCGAGCATCGCGGCCGCGAGCAGCATCCCCGAGAGGTACGGAGCGCGCGCGAACACACTGCGTCGCGACGCGCTCGGCGCACCACCGGCGGGTGAGGGGAAGAGGGTGGGTGTGAACCGCATGTGAACCGACCGAGCGTAGCGAGGTCGCGAGGCGCCGTCGAGCCGCGCACGTCGTCCTTCGCCTGAGCCGAGTTCCCGCTACGGCGTGAGCTGAACCGCTCCCATCACGGCCGTCATGACCACCGTGGCGACCTTCAGCCGCCGGCTCTCCGAGAGCGCGGCGAGCGGCAGCAGTCCGACGATGTACCAGGCGTGCAGCCAGGTGGTTGTGGCGAGCAGGACGAAGGTGAGCCAGCCGGCCGCGTCGATCCAGCGCCGAGTGCGTACCGCCCACGCGAGCAGGGCGATCAGCGACACGCCGAAGACGGCGGTACCGAGGTGGCGCAGGACGGGGAGGGGATCCTCGCTGCCGAGCAGCCGGCTGAGGTCGCGCGGCACGCTCTGGCGCGAGGAGCCCTGGCCCTGCTCGAGCAGCGTGGGGACGGCGTTCAGCAGGTCGGGGCCGAAGACCGCGAGCGACAGGGCGCCGATGACGACGCTCCCGACGACCGCGCCGACGAGGACGCGCACTCGGCGCTCGCCGCCGCACAGCAACGCCACCAGCACGATGCCCGCCGTGGCCTTGACCGCCACCGCCGCGACGAGTACCCCGCCCGCGAGGCGCGGCCGCGCGGCCACGACCAGGCAGATGCCGGCCACGAACAGTAAGACCATCGGGAGGTCGTTGTGGGCGCCCCCTACCGCCCACGTGAGCCACAGGGGATTGAGCCCGACGAACGCCGCCGCGGGACGGGGATCGCGGCCGAGTCGCCGTGCGGCGATCCACACGAGCGCCACCGAGCCGAGGGCCGCGGCGGCCGCGGCCAGCTTGAGCGCCCACATCCCCGCGGCGAAGCCGAGCGCGACAAGGATCGGGCTGCCCATCAGGAGCAGGGGCCCGTAGGGGGCGGGAAGCGCCTTGGGCCAGGTGTAACTGAGGTATTGGTTGACCGGGTCGCCAGGGATCTGGGCGACCACGTTGGTGTAGGGGTTGAGGTCGTGGACCGACCACAGGCGGGCGTGGGCGAGGTAGCCGAAGATGTCGGTCGAGAGCAGGGGCGGGGCGAGCAGGAAGACCGCGTGCAGCCCCGCCACGGTGCCGATGACCCAACGGATCGGGACGTCGCGGGCGTGGGTCAGGGTGACCACGTAGAGGGCGATCATCACCGTGAGAGCCCCCGCGAAGGCGAGCAGGTGCATCTGCGTGCCGAAACCGGCGAAGGGGCCGGAGAGCCAGTCCGGAAACATGAACCGCGCGGAGGGCACGAGCCGCGTCGGGTAGGCGGCGGCTCCCGCGGCGACGATAAGGCTGACCAGCATGAGCCCCGCCGCGCCGGCGACGCCGACTCTCTGGCGCGAGATCCGGGGCACGCGCAGGGGTCTGCGCCTGGGGTTGAGTGCGGTCGCTTCCATCTCGAGCTGGGCCGGTCGGGAGACGAGCTTCCGTGCGGACCGGCCGCTCGCCTGTGCGGTGTACTCGCGACGCCGGCACTGCTCGGTCCCGGCCGGTCGGCGAGGCGGTCAGCAAGGGTAGCCGCCACGGCGCCCGGGCTGCCGCGGGGCCGGCCCGGGGGTAAGCCGGCACCCGGTGCGGGTAGGCGCAGGAGGAGACTCAGAACCCGACGAGGAGACATTCGATGGAGAGCTGGGACGTTCGCTCGCTGAAGGTCGAGCCGCACCACCCGCAGGTC
>JACCTJ010000369.1 GCA_013812485.1 Thermoleophilaceae bacterium | reverse complement strand
AGATGATCCACACCTACTCGCTGATTCATGACGACCTTCCGGCCATGGACGACGACGACCTGCGGCGTGGCAAGCCAACCTGCCACGTCGCCTTTGGCGAGGACGTGGCCATTCTCGCGGGCGACGGCCTCTTCGCCGAGGCGCTGCGGCTGGCGCTGACGGAGCAGGCCGGGGAGCCGGCGAACGTGCTGGCTGCCGTGCGCGAGATCGTTGCCGCAGCTGGGGTGAACGGGATGGTGGGCGGGCAGTTCCTCGACGTGGCCGGCCACGGCTCGGGGGACATACGGCGGCTGCACGAGCTGAAGACCGGCGCCCTCATCACGGCCTCGGTGGGCTCGGTCCTGGCCCTGGAGGGCGTGAACGGACCTGCCACAATCCCCTTCCGGCGCTTTGCGGCCGAGCTGGGAGTTGTGTTCCAGATCGTCGACGACATACTCGACGTGACGGGCGACGACGCGCAGCTCGGCAAGCCGAGTGGCTCAGACGTCCGACACGGAAAGCGCACGTACGTGAGCGTGCATGGGCTCGACAGGGCCCGTGAGCTCGCCCGCGAGTCACACGCCGAGGCCAAGGCTGCCCTGGCGGAGGCCGATGGTCCGACCGAGCGTCTCGGGCGAATAGCGGACTACATCCTCACGAGAGAGAAATGACCAGACTGCTCGACGACATCGACGGACCCGAGGACCTCAAGGGACTCGGCGATCCCCAGCTCGCCCAGGTGGCGCAGGAGGTGCGCGAGCAGATCGTGGACACCATCGGCGAGATCGGCGGGCACTTCGGGGCCAACCTCGGCGCCTGCGAGATCGCCACGGCGATCCACTCGCTGATCGACTCTCCGCGCGACAAGGTGCTGTGGGACGTAGGCCACCAGGCCTACCCGCACAAGGTCCTCACCGGTCGCCGCGACCAGCTCGACACCATCCGCACGTACGGCGGGCTCGCCCCCTTCTGCTCGATCCCCGAGTCCGTCCACGACATCATGGGCGCGGGCCACGCCTCGACGGCGATCTCCTACGCCGTCGGCCTCAAGGAGGCCATGCGTCAGGGCCGTGGCCCCGACGGCAAGGTCGTCGCCGTGGTCGGAGACGGCGCGCTGACCGGCGGAGTCGCCTTCGAGGCGCTCCAGAACGCCGGCGGCCTCGGCGTGCCGATCGTAATCGTCCTCAACGACAACGGTATGTCGATCGCTCCGAACGTCGGCGCGCTCTCGCGGTACTTCAACCGGGTGCGCCTCAACCCGCGCCTTTACAAGGCCCGCGAGGAGGTCGAGTCCGGTCTCACGAAGCTGCCGGCCGGCATCGGCGACCGCATCGAGAGGTTCGGCCCGATCCTCAAGGAGTCGCTCAAGGCCTACTGGGCGCCGGGGCTGATCTTCGAGGAGCTCGACCTCGCCTACGTCGGCGTGGTCGACGGCCACGAGATGGGGGCCCTGCACGAGGCCATCGGCGAGGCCCTCGAGGCCGATCGTCCGGTGGTCGTGCACGTCAAGACGGTCAAGGGAAGGGGCTTCGCGCCGGCCGAGGAGGGTGGGCTCGAGGGCATGGAGAAATGGCACGCGGCCAAGCCCTCCTCGATCGTCAACCGCAAGGCCGCGCCGAAGCCCGTGACCCTGGCCTCGGCGCCGGAGCCCAAGGGGGCGCCCCAGTACACGAAGGTCTTCGGCGACGCCCTCGTCGAGGAGTGCCGCCGCGACGAGCGCGTCGTCGGGATCACTGCCGCCATGAACAGCGGAACGGGCCTCGACATCCTCCAGAAGGCGCTGCCCGAGCGCTACTACGACGTCGGCATCGCCGAGCAGCACGCCGTGCTCTTCGCGGCCGGGCTGGCCCTCCAGGGCGCGAAGCCCGTGTGCGCGATCTACTCGACCTTCCTCCAGCGCGCTTTCGACCAGATCGTCCACGACGTCTGCCTCCAGGACCTCGACGTGGTCTTCGCCATGGACCGCGCCGGGCTCGTGGGCGACGACGGACCGACCCACCACGGCGCCTTTGACATCTCCTATCTGCGGATCCTGCCCAACATGACGGTGATGGCCCCGCGCGACGAGGCCATGCTCGTGCGCATGCTGCGCACCGCGCTGGCCCATCGGGGACCGGTGGCCCTGCGCTATCCACGTGGCGAGGGCGAGGGCGTCGCGCTGCCGGCGCGGCCCGAGCCGGTGGACATCGGGCGCGGCGAGATCCTGCGCGAGGGCGAGCGCGTGGCCTTCGTCGGCTACGGCTACGGCGTTCCGGTCGCGCTCGGGGCCGCCGAGCTGCTCGAGGCCGAGCATGGGGTCGAGCCCACGGTGGCCGACGCGCGCTTCGCCAAGCCGCTCGACGTCGATCTGATGGCCGAGCTAGCCACCGAGCACGAGCTGATCGTCACGGTGGAGGAGAATGTGCTCGCCGGCGGGTTCGGCTCGGCCGTGCTCGAGGAGCTCGCCGACCGCGACGCGCTGGCCGAGACGCGCGT
>JACCTJ010000367.1 GCA_013812485.1 Thermoleophilaceae bacterium | reverse complement strand
AGTACGATGAGATCGCGGGATTCGCGGAGCTCGGGGAGTTCATGGACCTGCCGATGCGGACGTACTCGTCCGGGATGTACGGACGGCTCGCGTTCTCGGTCGCCGTGCACATGGATCCCGACATCCTGCTCATCGACGAGGCCCTGTCGGTGGGCGATGCACGCTTCAAGCGCAAGTCGTTCGAGAAGATGCGCGAGCTGTGTGCCGAGGCACGGACGATCGTGCTCGTGACCCACGCGCTCGGCAGCGTGCGCGAGCTCTGCAGCAAGGCGATCTGGCTGCACAAGGGGCGCCTCGCCATGTGCGACGAGCCCGCCAAGGTGGTCGAGGCCTACACGCGCTTCCTCGACGTGGGCGAGAGCGAGGAAGTGCTCGAGGACGTGTGAGCCGGCCGGCCGGGCCTACACGGCGGGAGGAGGGGGCCAGCCGCGACCCGGAGGGAGCTGGTCCGAGCATCCGCCGAGCCGGTAGATCTTGACCTCCGGGCCCGGACGCTCGAACGCGGCGGAGTAGTAGAGCAGCGACCGGTTGAAGTCGAAGGGCACGCGCTCGGCGCCCGGCCGGTAGGGGAGCGCGCGGAAGACCAGCTCGGACTCGCGCTCGAGCCGTCGGTAGTAGGCGAGGGCCTTGCGGTCGTTGGCGACCTCCGCCCGGCCGCGAATGGTGCTCATCGTCACGATCACGCAGTAGCCCGCCCGCCGGTAGCGATCGATCAACCGCGGCCCCAGAACCGTGATGTACTTACCGGCGGTACGCAGCCGGAAGCCCCTCGAGAACCTCCCGCGGAAGTAGTTCGGCGGGACGGACGGCTCGATCACGAGCCGCCCCCCGGGGGGAAGCCGGTCGTCCAGGAAGCCGCGCGCGATCTGTCGCGTGTCCTCTCGGGCGAGCACGCGCGCACTTCGGACGTCCGCCGCGAGCGGTTGGGCCAGCACTGCGGCCAGCAGCAGGGCGAGGGCTCCGGCTCGCACCACCGGCCGCTTCGAGGACAGGCGTGCCAGGCGGGCCAGCGCGACACCCGCGAGCAGGGCCAGCACGGGGTACGCGGGCAGCAACCAGCGCGCGAAGAACCGCTCCGCCCCCGCGAGATAGACGACGAAGAGCACCGGGAGCAGGGCGAGCAGCAACGCTCGAACCGGGTCTCTGCGGATCTCCGACCACAGACCGCCTGCCGCCGCGAGGGCTGCTCCCAGTCCGAGGCCCCACGTCAAGCTCCGGAGATAGAACGCGAGCTTGTTCTCGGGCTGCTGCCCGGCCTTGCGGGCACCCGCGTCACCGCTCTGGTCGCGGACCTCGGCGAGCGCATCCCCCAGGTCGACGAGAAAGAACGGCGTGGTGGCGAAGAAGACCACCGCCGCGGCTAGCCCCCCGAGCGCGGCGCCCGCGAACGCCGTACGGTCCCGGCGCGCTCGCAAGGCCGCCGCGACCAGAAACGGAACGACGAGGAGCCCCGCGGTGTACTTGAAGCCGACCGCGAGGCCGATCCCCGCCCCCGCCAGAAGGAAGTAGCGCCGCCGACCGTCCTCCCGGACCTTCACGATCCCGTAGATGGCCACGGAGACCGGCAGCAGCACTCCGGCGTCGGTCAGAGCAAGGCGTGAGTAGGCCACGGGGAGGAAGGCGAAGCAGAGGATCGCCGCCGCGGCGAGGCCCTCTGCCGTCCCCCAGAGCCGCCTCCCGATGGCATACAGCGAGACGACCGCCAGCATGCAGAGGGCCGTCGCGATCGACCGCCCTGTGAGGTACGCGACCGAGGGGTCCGCCCTGAGCTCCCCCAACGCCTCTTGGAGACCGAAAGGCCAAGCCCCCCCGTACCCGAACCGCAGAGCGAAGTGGATCAAGTACGTCAGAGTCGACGGGTTGTCGAAGTAGTGGGGATTCAGGTCCCCGCCGAGCATCCGGATGGCCCGGTTCGTGAAGTGGTACAGCTCGTCGTAGTTGTAGACGTACGGAAGCCCGTGGTCGATGCCGTACAGGCGGACGATAAGTCCCGCCGCCAAGATCAGGGCAAGGGCGAGCGACGCCGGCGAGAGCGCCGCCCGGAGGCGATCCCAGGCACGCCTGCCTAGACGACCACGCGCGCCGTCTCCTCGTCGCCGGTGCCGGGGTCTTGCCTGGGTCGTCACCCGTGCTCCCCGTTCACCCGTCGACGGTGATCCGTCCGCGCATCCCCCGTCCCCTGTGGTCGCCGACGGGGCAGAACCACCGGTACCTCCCCGGCTCGTCGAGGTCCAGGGCGAACTCGGTCGTGCCGCCGGGTGGGATCGGCTCGCTCTCCACCTCCTCCTTCGGACCCACGACGGTGAGGGCGTGCGCGACCGAGCCGACGTTGCGAACGCGGAAGCGCACTTCGCCGGGCCCGTCGAGTCGGGGGTTGCGAGGCTTGAGCTGGTAGTCGCTCAGGCGGACGGTCACGGTCGTTTCGCCCTCACCGCAGGCGACGGGCACGGCCGCCACCGCGAGGGCTGCGGCTCCGATCGTCAAC
>JACCTJ010000236.1 GCA_013812485.1 Thermoleophilaceae bacterium | reverse complement strand
AGATTGCCCGGCGTGATCAGATCGAGGACGAAGAACCCGACCACGAGGATGACGAGTCCCACTCCGGTGTAGGCGAGTATCTGGGCGACGAGTTCGAGCATGGTTCGGGTCTCCTCCGGTCAGGGGGTGACGGCAGGCGGCACCGTACAACGCAGGCTCGGACTGGGCGGACTCCTCCTCGACGATTCCTCTGGTCCTCGTCGAGCCCACCCGACGAGAACGCGCCGAAAAGGCGGCCTCAGTGCTGAGGCACTGGACCGGCCGCGCATCTCCTCGCGCGGGCGATGCTGCTGTGACCGAGCCCGGATGCGCGGGCGTCGGCCTCGAGGCTGACGAGCTAGCCGGCCCTCGCCGCGGATACCTCGCAAGTCGCCCCGTCGGTCGTCCAGGAGCGCACGATGTCGCGCATGGACAGGATGCCGAGGACCTCCGAGCGGTCATCGAGGACGATGACGTGCCGGACCGCCTTCTTTGTCATCTCCGCGGCCGCCCGCTCGAGCGGCCAGTCGACGTGGGCGTAGATCAGGTTCGAGGAGAGGTGATCGCGGACCAGTTCGGCGTCGAAGTCCTGGCCCGCTCCGCTCGAGCGCAGCAGGTCGCGCTCGGTGACGATGCCGGGCCCCTGCCCGTCGTTGTCCATCACGACCGCTGCGCCGACGTTACGGGCGGTCATTCGTCGCGCGGCCTCTCTGAGCGTGTGGCTCGGCCCCACGGTCACGACGATCTCGTTCATCCCGTCGCGCACCATCATCAAATACCACTCCCTCTCGTGCGGACCGCCACGAAGCTTACTGAACGGGGCGCGCGCGCGTCGATCTCGGTCGACGCCCGCGCGCCACGTGCACCGGGCAGGTCGCGCCGTCCGGGTCCGCACGAGGCCGGCGGGGTCGCGCGCCCGCTCCGCGCGCCCGACCGGACCCCCACGGGGCTCGAACTCGGCGAGCTCCGAGTAGACGGACAGCCAGACCTTGCTCCCAAACCGTCCCCGGCGAGAGCGATCTCGACCGAGAGGCCTCGGAACGGCTCAGAGGCTAAGCTGGGCCTGGAACGTCCACGGTCTGTTTAGGTCTGCAGCACAGAGGAGGAGAAGTCATGGCCGCACACGAGCTCGAGTTCACCGCCGCGGCGTTGGTCGCCGAGGGGAAAGGCATCCTGGCCGCCGACGAGAGCACCGGCACCGTCACCAAGCGCCTCGAGGCGGTCGACATCGACTCGACCGAGGAGATCCGCCACACCTACCGGCGCCTGCTCGCCACCGCGGGGGCGGGGGGTGAGTTCATCAGCGGGATGATCATGTACGACGAGACCATCCGCTCGAAGGAGGACGACGGCACGCCCTTCCCGCAGCTACTCGAGCAGCACGGGATCATCCCGGGCATCAAGGTCGACACGGGCGCCAAGCCCTTGGCCGGCTCCGAGGAGGAGAAGGTCACCGAGGGCCTCGACGGCCTGCGCGACCGGCTCGAGGAGTACGTCGGGATGGGTGCGCGCTTCGCGAAGTGGCGCGCGGTCATCAACATCGACGAGGACGCGGGCTTCCCGACCCGGTACTGCTACCACGTGAACGCGCACGCGCTTGCGCGCTACGCGGCGCTCTGCCAGGAGGCCGGCCTCGTCCCGATCGTCGAGCCCGAGGTCGAGATCAGCGGCGATCACACGATCGAGAGGTGCCGCGAGGTTACGACCGACATGCTGCGCGTCACGTTCGCGGAGCTCGCCGCCCAGCGGGTGGATCTGCGGGGCATGTTGCTCAAGCCGAACATGGTGATCTCCGGCAAGGAATGTCCCGACCAGGCCAGCGTCGAGGAGGTGGCCGAGCAGACCGTCAGCACCATGCGAGAGGTGGTTCCGGGCGCCGTGCCCGGCATCGTCTTCCTGTCGGGTGGCCAGGGCGCCGAGCGGGCCACCGCCCACCTGAACGCGATGAACAACCTGGGCCCGCAGCCGTGGGAGCTGAGCTTCTCGTATGCGCGTGCGCTCCAGGACCCCGCGCTCGAGACGTGGAGGGGCGAGGACGAGAACATCGATCCGGCCAAGCGGGCGTTCTACCAGCGCGCACAGCTGGTCCACGCGGCGCGCCTCGGCGAGTACTCCGAGGACATGGAGCAGGAGGTGGCTGCCTAGGTCCCTTCGGGCCCAGGGCAGTCGCAGCCGCCTCGACCCTCGTGGCCGACGAGGATCCCAAGGCGAGGGCCCGGGTGGCCGCCGCTGCCCGGGCACTCGACGAGGTCGAGCCCGGGATGGCGATCGGCCTCGGCTCGGGCCGCGCCGTCGACGCGGTCATCGACGCCATCGCGGGAAAGTGGCCGGACGGGCCGCCCGTTCGGGCGGTCGTCGCCGCGCCGCGGACCGAGGAAGCCGCGCGCGCGGCCGGGATCGAGGTGGTGGCTCTCGACGGCTCGTTCCGTCTGGACGTCGTCCTCGACGGCGCGGACGAGGTCGGCCCGGCGCTCGAGCTCCTCAAGGGAGGAGGCGGCGCCCTCCTGCGCGAGAAGCTGCTCGTCTCGGCGTGCGACCGGTTCGTGGTCGTCGCCGAGGCCGAGAAGCGCGTAGCACGCCTGGGCGAGACGACGAGGCTGCCCGTCGAGGTGGTGCGCTTCGCGTGGCCAGACACCCAGCGCCGACTTCGCGAGACACTCGAGGAGTCAACCCTTCGCCAGGGTGAGGACGGCGAGCCCTTCGCGACCGACGAGGGCCACTTCCTGCTCGACTGCGTGCTCCCCTCCTCCCTCGGGCTCGCCGCCCTCGAGGAGCGTTTGAAGCAAACGACCGGTGTCGTCGAGCATGGCCTCTTCCTCGAGTCTGCCGACGCCGTGGTCATCGGCGGGACCGACGGCGGCGTCGAGACCCTGACCCGCTGAGCCCGGCAAGCGTGTCGTGCAGCTCGCCGGTCCGCTCGTCGGCTGAGACGCGTCTGATATCGCCGCGCTGCTTTGAATTGGCCGGCATGGGTACTCTGTGAGCTCGGACACGTAAGCTTCGCGAACCAGCTAGCGAAAGGCGGTCACATCTCATGAGCCCCGACAACGGCTCGAACGGCAAGGACGACGACGCCACGGCGGGCCGCTCCCAAGCGGGGGTCACCCCATATGCGGAGATGGGCTTCTACAACGCCGAGTACGAGGTCAAGGACACCGACATCCTCGCGGCGTTCCGGGTCACTCCCCAGGAGGGAGTCGATCCGATCGAGGCCGCCGCCGCCGTCGCCGGAGAGTCCTCCACCGCGACCTGGACCGTCGTCTGGACCGACCGCCTGACCCCGTACGAGCACTACCAGGGCAAGGCCTACGATGTGCAGGAGGTGCCCGGTACCCCGGGCCAGTACATCGCGAAGATCGCCTACGACATCGACCTCTTCGAGGAGGGCT
>JACCTJ010000229.1 GCA_013812485.1 Thermoleophilaceae bacterium | reverse complement strand
CGCCCTCGAACAGATGCCGATTCATCTCGGCCAGCCCGCCGATGTCGTGCACGTCGTCCTCGAGGTGGGGCACTTGCACGATCGGCGCGCGCCCGAGCTCGCGGCGTAGCCGGTCGACGCTGTGCTGGTCGCGCGCGGCGAGACGGCGGACGTCGTCGAGGTTGCGGGCCACCTTCCCGGCGAGCTCCCGGCCGAGAAGGTCGTCGAGCGCCGTTCGCGGAAGCTCTGCGTCCTCCTTGCCCGGCGCCATGTTCATGCGGTTGACCACCACCCCGGCGAACGGCATGTCGCGCTCGGCGAGGCGCTGGCGGAAGTAGAGCGCCTCGTCCACGGCGTCTGGCGCCGGCGAGGTGACGAGCAGGAAGGCGGTCTCCGGGGCCTCGAGCAGCGCGTTGACCCGCCTGGCCCGGTCGCGGAAGCCCTGGGCCATGTCGCCGAAGGCCCCGAAGAACTCGGAGATGTCCTCCATGACATCGACCCCGGTTATGCGCTTCATGGCCAGGAAGAGCAGGCTCGAGCCACGGCCGAGCAGCCTACCGCTCGGGCGCAGGAAGACGCCGAGCGCGCGCGAGTCGATGAACTTGGCCAGCCGGCTCGGGGCGTCGAGGAAGTCGAGCGCGTTGCGGGTCGGCGGCGTATCGAGGACGAGCACGTCGTAGCGGCCCTCGGCTTCGAGCTCGCCCAGCTTCTCCATCGCCATGTACTCCTGCGAGCCGGAGACGGCGTTCGAGACCTCCTGGTAGATGCGGTTGCGCAGCAGGCGGTCGCGGGCGGCCTCGTCGGCGGCGTAGCGGTCGACGAGGCCGTCGAAGGTCCGCTTGGCGTCGAGCATCATCGCCCACAGCTCACCGTGGACCTCGACACCCGCGGCGGCGAAGCGCTCGGGCTCGACCCGACGCGCCTCGTTGCCGAGCTCCTCGAGCCCGAGCGACTGCGCGAGCCGGCGCGCGGGGTCGATGGTCAGCACGACCACGCGCCGGCCCTGGGCGGCGAGGCCCATGGCGATCGCCGCCGAGGTCGTGGTCTTGCCGACGCCGCCGGATCCCGCGCAGATGAGCACACGCTTTCCCTTCACGATGCGGTCGACGGTCTCGGTCATGGCCACAGAGGAGGATTCCCGCGCGGCCCTCCGAATACGCACCCGGGAATGGGTCTGCTCGACCGCCTGCGCTTCCAGGAGCCGGCCGATCGCGCCGGCCGCGACCATCCACCGGAGCCCGCCATGCCGCCGAACACGAAGGTCATCGCGCTCGCGAACCAGAAGGGAGGGGTCGCCAAGACCACGACGACCCTCAACCTCGCGGCCGCCTTCGCCGAGACCGGCCATCGCGTCCTGTGCGTGGACATGGACCCCCAGGGCAACCTGACCATGAGCCAGGGGATCGACCCGGACTCGCTCGAGGCGTCGATGTACGACGTGCTGGTCAACCGCACCCCGATCGCCGAGGTGATCGTCTCACGCGAGGTCGATGTCGCGTGCTCCTCGATCGACCTCGCCGGGGCCGAGATCGCCATGTCGACCCAGATCGGGCGCGAGCGCTCGCTCGAGCGCGCGCTCGAGCCCGTCCGTGAGACCTACGACTTCATCCTCATCGACACCCCGCCCAGCCTCGGGCTGCTCACCATCAACGCTCTCACGGCCTCGGACAAGGTGATCGTCCCCGTCCAGTGCGAGTATCTGTCCATGCGAGGCCTTATACAGCTTCAGAACACCCTGGCCATGGTGCGCGAGAACCTCAATCCGGACGTCGAGATAGAGGGCATCCTGCCCACGCTCGTCGACACGCGGACGGTGCACGCCAAGGAGGCGTTGGAGATCCTCGAGGAGAACTTCGGCGACCGGGTGTTCGCGTCGAGGATCCGTAAGACCGTGCGCTTCGCGGAGGCGCCCGTGCGGGGGATGTCCGTGCTCAAGTACGAACCTGACGGCAAGGCGGCCTTCGCCTACCGTCAGCTTGCGAAGGAGGTCCTGGGGAATGGCAAGCGGTAAGCGGGCCAGCATGCGGGAGGGGCCACTGGCCTCCCTGTTCAGTCGTACCGGTGGGGAGACCGGCGAGGAGGATGCGGCGCAGGAGGAGGCGACGCCGAGCCCGCCCGTCGAGCCAGAGGCGCCCGAGCAGGAGCTGCGCCCGGCGCCGCCGTCGGCTCGACGCACCCAGCCGTCCCCACCCGTCTCCGAGATCCGCGTACGCCGCGGCGATGCCTCCGACCGCGATGAGGATGCCCCGCGACGGCCCCCCAGCGCTGACGAGCCCCCCCCCCCCCTGTTCCCGCCCGACGTCCCCCACCACATTCCCCACCCCCCCGCGCCATCGCCCCCCCCCCCACGCCTCGCCCGCCCCCAGCCCCACCCCCACC
>JACCTJ010000221.1 GCA_013812485.1 Thermoleophilaceae bacterium | reverse complement strand
GCGAGCAGCTCGAGCACCCTCTCGAGACCGACGCGGCCGCCGCAGCGCAGGCACACGCTCCACTCGATCGAGCCGTGGATCTCGACGAGCCGGCGAATCCCGGCGGCGCGGTGCAGGCGATCGACGTTCTGGGTGATCACCCCGCGGACGATGCCGCGGCGCTCGAGCTCGGCGATCGCCTCGTGAGCGGGGTTGGGCAGACGATCGTGGAGCGACGCGAAGCGATCGCCGTAGAAGCCCCAGAAGCGGTCGGGATCGCGCCGGAAGGCGTCGATCGTCGCCACCTCCATGGGATCGACGTTCGCCCACAGGCCGGTGCCGGGCGAGCGGAAGTCGGGGATGCCCGATGGCACCGAGATGCCGGCTCCGGTGAGGACGACCGCGCGCCGCGAGGTCCGCAGGAGCTCGGCCAGGCGGCCGGGGCCGTCGGGCGCCGCGGGCGGCTCGGACTCGGCGCCCCGAGGCGCGGCCCGAGCTGCACCGGCGCCCTCCGCCGAGGCCGCGCCGCCGGACAGCGGCGCCGTCCGCCGGCTCATCGGCCGCGGAACGCCGGCGTGCGCTTCTCGAGAAAGGCTGAGATCCCCTCGCCGGCGTCCTCCGAGCCGAACGCCGCGACGAAGCCGTCCTTCTCGATTCCCAGACCCTCGTCCAGATCGCCCTGGTGGGAGACCCGCTTGATCTGCTCGACGGCCAGCGGCGCCTTCGACGCGAACTTGCGGGCCCAGCCGAGCGCGGTGTCGAACAGCTCGTGGTCGGGGACGACCTGGCTGACGAGTCCGACCCGCAGGGCCTCGGCGGCCGAGATCGGCTCGCCGGTCAGGTTCATCTCCAGCGCCTTGCCCTCCCCCACGAGCCGCGGGAGCCGCTGCGTTCCGCCGAAGCCGGGGATGATCCCGAGGTTGATCTCCGGTTGCCCGAAGGTCGCCGAGCGGGCCGCCACTCGGAAGTCGCAGGCCATGGCGAGCTCGCAGCCGCCACCGAAAGCGAGCGCGTTCACTGCGGCGATCGTCACGGTCGACGAGCGCTCCATCGACCGCATGAGCTCGTGCGCGGTGTCGAGGAGCCGGCCACTCGAGTCCGGGTCCCCCTTCTGGAACTCCTTGATGTCGGCGCCCGCGCAGAAGGCGAACCGGCTGGACGAGGCGATGACCACGGCCCGGGCCTTTCCGTCGAGCTCGCTCCACGCCTGGGTGAGGTCCTTCACCACCTGGGGCGAGATCGGGTTCGTCGGCGGGCGGTTGAGCCAGATCACCGTGACCTCGCCCCGGGACTCGAGGGCGATCGTCTCGCGCTCGTCGTCGGGGGGCGGATAGGGGAAGAACCCCTGGCCGCTCTTGCGACCCAGGCGCCCCTGGGCCACGAGCCGGCGCAGGATGAGCGGCGGCGCGAACGCCTCTCCCCACTCCGCCGCCGCGCGCTCCAGCGCGCCGGTCACCTCGTCGAGGCCGCGCTTGTCGGCGCCGGCCAGGGGCCCGGGCATGATGCCGGCGCCGGTCATCATCCCCAGGTCGACGTCCTTGATCCCCGCGACGCCCTCCTCGACGAGGCGGCAGCACTCGACGAACGCCTTCAGCCCGAAGCGCTCGACGAGCGTGTCGAGGGCGGGTTCAGCCTGGGTGGTCATAGAAGCCCCTCCCGGTCTTCTGCCCGAGGTGGCCCGAGGCCACGAGCTCCTTCATCTTGGGCGAGACGAAGAACCGCTCGCCGCCGTCGCTCTCGCTCAGGTGCTCGGCCACGTGCAGCACGGTGTCGAGGCCGAGCAGGTCGCTGAGGAAGAACGGGCCCATCGGCGCCGCGCCCGACTCGGAGATGACCTTGTCGATCTCCTTGGGGTCGATGTCGTGGGCGTCCTGGACGCGCCAGACCTCGGAGATGGCGGCGATCAGCACCCGGTTGACCACGAAGCCGGGAGCCTCGCCGCAGCGGATCGGTTGCTTGCGGATGGCCTGCGCGAAGTTCGCGGCGGCGTCCATGGTCTCCTCGGAGGTCGTCCCCTCCCCCTCGATTACCTCGATCAGGCGCATGACCGACGCCGGGAAGAAGTAGTGGAAGCCCACGACCTTGTCGGGACGGCTCGTGGCGCGGCCCATCTCGGCGATCGAGAGCGACGAGGTGTTCGAGGCGAGCACGGCGTGGCCGGGCGTGACCTCGTCGAGCTCGGCGAAGACACGGCGCTTGAGGTCGATGCGCTCGGGCACGGCCTCGACCACGAAGTCGACATCGCCTAAGCCCTCGTACTCCGTCGTGCCCTCGATCAGCCCAACCGTCTCGTCAGCCCTGGACTCGGCCTCCTCCTCGCTCAGGCGGCCCTTCTCGACGAGCCCGCGGAGCTGGCCGCGGGTGACCTCGCGCGCCTTCTCGAGGCCCTGGTCGACGAAGCCCTGCTCGACGTCCTTGACGACCACCCTGAAGCCGGCGGCGGCGATGGTCTGGGCGATCTCGCCACCCATGGTGCCGGCACCGACGACCGCGGCTTTGGATACGAACACGTGTCTCCTTGCTCTCGTTCGGGGCCCGCCTCGCGCAGCGCCCGACCCGCGAGGGGTGCGACCAGGCTTGCGATCGGGGGGCGGCGGAGGGCGGGCCCGCAGCGAGCCCGGGAGGCTACCGGCCGGCCTCGCGCGCCGTCTCGGCGGCGAACCGCCCGAGCGTGCGGCCGAGGGCATCGCGCAGGGCGCGCCGGACGAAGAGCAGGTCGGTGACCGGGCCCGGGGAGCCGCGACCGCGGACGATCTCGTAGTGGCGCGGCCGCTGCCGTAGCGCCACCCTCACTCGTAGACCTCGCGAACGATCTCGTCGATCGACCGGGCGATCGAGTCGAGGAAGGGCCGCACCTCTAAGAGCAGCCGCTCGTACTCCTCGCGGCCGACTTCGGTGATCGAGTAGTAGCGGCGGCTGCGGCGCTCGGGGTGCTCCCAGTTGCCCTCGATCAGCTCGCGACCCTCGAGCGAGCGCAGCAGCGGATACATCGTGTTCGGGTTGACCGACAGCACGCCCGCGGTCATGGCCGAGATGCGGTCCATCAGCTGGTTGCCGTAGGAGGGGCCGGCGCTGATCAGGTGCAGGACGAGCAGCGGGAGGACCTCGCGGCGGCGCAGCTCGGCGGTGAAGGGATCGCCGGCGCGGCCGCGGCCGCCGCTCTGGCGCCCGGCCTCCTGCGCGGTCTCGTGGGGGTCGCCGAGGCGGCTCGCCTGGGCTACCGCCTCGCGGGTGGCGGTGTCGCGGTCGGGGACCTGGCCGCCCTCTCGCCGCGTGCGCCCGCCTCGCTCCGCGCCCCGGCCCGAGGACCCAGCGCCGCCGTGGCTGGCCGCGCCGCCGTGGCTG
>JACCTJ010000267.1 GCA_013812485.1 Thermoleophilaceae bacterium | reverse complement strand
GAGCTCGTGACCACGAGCCTCAAGGACATCAACCTGGGCATACGGATCATGCTCGGCTCCTCCTACTACGACGATTGGACCAACGAGGAGGTCTTCGTCGAGAAGGACCCGCTCGGCAACCCGGTCGACAAGCGCCACCCCTGGAACCAGACGACGATCCCGAAGCCGCAGAAGCGCGACCTCGACGGTGGCAACTACTCGTGGGTGATGAGCCCGCGGTGGTTCGACCAGCGCACGGGCGACAACCTGGCGCTGGACACCGGCGGCGGCCCGCTCGCGCGGCTGTGGGCCACGGCCCTCGCGCAGAAGGTCGACGTCGGTTACATCCAGGCGCGGACCGGCCACAGCGTCGAGATCAACCTGCCGGCGACCCCGAGCACGCCCGAGACCAAGCTCGAGTGGACGATTCCCAAGTGGTCGAACGCGATCGAGCGCAACCGCGCGCGGATGTACTTCACGGCCTACGCGGCGGCTGCGGCCTTCCACTTCCTCGAAAGGGCAATGGAGGAGGTCCGTGCCGGTCGGACGAAGGTGTTCGAGGACTTCGAGGTCCCCGACGAGTCGATCGGCTGCGGCTTCCACGAGGCGGTGCGGGGCGTGCTCTCGCACCACATGGTCATCCGCGATGGGAAGATCGCCAACTACCACCCGTACCCGCCGACGCCGTGGAACGGGAGCCCGACCGACTCCTTCGGGACGCCCGGGCCGTACGAGGACGCGGTCGGGGGGATGCCGATCTTCGAGGACAACGGGCGCGACACCTTCCGCGGGATCGACATCATGCGGGCGGTTCGGAGCTTCGACCCGTGCCTGCCGTGCGGCGTGCACATGTACCTGGGCAACGGCAAGACGCTCAAGCAGGTCCACTCGCCGATGTTCGGCCAGGCCAACGAGTAGGGGCGGGGGGCTTGGACGACACCGAGGCACGCGACCGGGTCGGGAGGATCGAGGGGCTGCTCGAGGAGATCGAGTCCCTCGCCGACCCGGTCGCCCGTGACCGCGCGACCGAGACCGTGCAGGTGCTGCTCGACCTCTACGGCGAGGGGCTGGCGCGGGTGCTGGCCGCCGTGGGCGAGGAGCGGGCGCGCGCCGCGGCCGACGACGAGCTGGTCGCGCACCTGCTGCTGCTGCACGGGCTCCACCCGGTCCCCGTGGCGGTGCGGGTGCACGAGGCGCTCGAGGAGGTACGTCCGTACCTCGGCTCGCACGGCGGCAACGTCGAGCTCTTGGGCGTGGAGGAGGGGGTCGTGCGACTTCGCCTCGAGGGCAGCTGCTCGGGGTGCCCCTCCTCGGCGATGACGCTGAAGCTCGCGATCGAGGAGGCGATCTTCAAGGCCGCACCCGATGTCGAGTCCGTGGAGGCCGAGGACGCGGACGCCGGCGCCGAAGCGCCGGCGACCGTCTCGGGCATCCCCCTCCCGATCGTCCAGGTCGCCGGCAACGGCGCGGCTCCGGGCCCGGCGAACGGCGACGGCCCCGGCTGGGCGACCGCCGGCGGCCTGCCCGAGCTCTCGGGCGGGGGCAAGATCATCAAGGACGTCGCCGGCGAGCCGCTGCTGTTCCTGCGTCTCGAGACGGACTATTACGCGTATCGTCCTCAGTGCCCGGGCTGCGGGGCGTCGCTCGAGGACGCCGCGCTCGAGGCCGCGGAGCTCTCCTGCGCGGAGTGCGACCACGTCTACGACGCCCGCCGCGCAGGGCGCTGCCTCGACCGCCCCCAGCTCCACCTCGAGCCGGTGCCGCTGCTCGTAGGCGACAGCGGGCTGGTCAAGGTCGCTGTCGGCGCGGTGGGGGGCTGAGCGCCGTGCCCCCCCAGGCGTCGAGGCTGCGCCGGCTCGCCGGGCGCTCGGCCGAGCAGGCGGCCGCCGCGGCCCAGGACCAGGACGACGGGATCGAGCGCTGCGAGCTCTGCCACGAGCCGATCGCCCCGGAGCACCGCCATCTCGTCGCCGTGGACAGCCGCGAGTTGCTGTGCGCCTGCCGCGCCTGCACGATCCTCTTCGACAGCCGCGCCGCGAGCGCCGGGCGCTACCGGCTCGTGCCCGATCGCCGTCTGCGCCTCGAGGGCTTTCAGCTCGACGACGCGCAGTGGGAGGGGTTGTGCATCCCGGTCGAGATGGCGTTCTTCTTCCACGCCACGCCGGCCGGTCGCGTCGTCGCCTTCTACCCGAGCCCTGCCGGCGCGACCGAGTCGAC
>JACCTJ010000239.1 GCA_013812485.1 Thermoleophilaceae bacterium | reverse complement strand
CTTCCGCGTCTCCCTGCCCCCCCGCTCGGCGTCCCGGGTCATCGTCCGCCCGCGCGGCGGCGATCCGGATCTGGCCGTGGTCCCCGGCGCCGCCAAGCGGCTCTTCCGCGCCCGCCTGATCGCGCGCTCGCGCAACGCCGGCGGCCGCACGGAGGCGGTGACGCTGCGCAACTCCTCGCAGAGGTCACGCAGCGTCTACGTGGTCACCTACGTCCACGCCGGCTCAAACTCGCTCGACGCGGCTTATGACCTGACGATCAGGCGCAGCCGCTAGGAGCGTCGTTCCAGACTCCGCCGGACGCCCGCAAGGAGCTCTGAGACCCGCCTCCGTCAGCCGGCGGCCGGGACGCTGGTCCGGTACTGGGCCTCGACCAGGTCGCCGGCTTCCAGCAGGACCGCCGGCGTCGGCACGGCCGGGTTGTCCCGCAGGTACCACTCGGCGTCCAGCGCCGCCTGACAACCCGAGCCCGCCGCCGTGATCGCCTGGCGGTAGGTGTGGTCGACGAGGTCTCCGGCGGCGAAGACCCCGTCCACGTTGGTGCGCGTCGACTTGTTCTCGGTGAGCACGTAGCCGTCCTCGTCGGTCTCGACCTGGCCCTCGACCAGGTGAGAGTTCGGGCGATGGCCGACGGCGATAAACGCCCCCTCGACCTCGACCTCGGTCGCCGCACCCTCGTGCTCGCCCGCAGTCGCGGCGTCGTCGTCGTGGTCGCTCGCGGCGGGGACGCCGCCGTTGGCGTGGCGGAGCACGGCGCGAGCCAGCGACCCGTTGCCACCGTCCTCGAAGCGGTCGACCACGTACGGGGTCAGGAACTCGATGTTCTCGATCCCGCGCGCGCGGTCGAGCATGATCTGCGAGGCGCGGAAGTCGTCGCGGCGGTGGACGAGCTTGACCTCGCTGGCGAACTTCGACAGGAAGATCGCCTCCTCCATGGCGCTGTCGCCTCCGCCGATGATCATGGTCGGCTTGTCGCGGAAGAAGGCCGCGTCGCAGGTGGCGCAGTAGGAGACCCCGCGCGCGGAGAGCTCCTGCTCACCCGGCACGCCGAGCTTGCGCGGCTCAGCGCCCATGGCGAGGATCACCGTGCGGGCCCGGATCTCGCGGTCGCCCACCCAGACGCGGTGGTCCCCGCCGTCGCGCGAGAGCTCGACGCGACTGGCCTCGTCGGTGATGAAACGGGTGCCGAAGCGCTCGGCCTGGGCCCGCAGCTCGCTCATGAGCGCCGGGCCCATGATGCCGTCGCTAAAGCCCGGATAGTTCTCGACCTCGGTGGTCTGCTGGAGCAGGCCGCCCCACAGGAAGCCCTCGATTACCAGCGGCCGCAGGTCGGCCCGGGAGGTGTAGAGCGCGGCGGTGTAGCCCGCCGGTCCGCTCCCGACGATGATGACGTCCTCTACGTTGTCTTCAAGCTCGCTCACGTGGCCTCCACGGTTACTTTACTTTGTGAAGTATAGCCGCCCTCGGGCTCGTCCTCCCAGCCCGCCACCGTCCGCCGCAGTCCGAAGTAAGCCACGATGCCCGGCGGAATGGGTAGCCAGAAGGCGATCGTGCGGAAGGCGAGCACGGCCGGGAAGATGACATCGGCGGGCTGCCCGAAGAGCAGGAAGGCGCCGATCATGCCGGCGTCGATGGTCCCGACCCCGCCCGCGGGCGAGGGCAGCAGGTTGGCGACCATGCCCACGAAGAAGCCCTGCACGAGCACGGCGAAGGCGACGTCGCCACCGAAGGCCTCGAAGCTCGCCCACAGGATGCCGATCTGTGCCGCCCAGTAGCCCAGGCCGCCGGCCACGGCGAGCGCGCCGCGGCGGGGGTGGCGCAGGTAGTCGATGGCGGTGCGCACTCCGGTGGCGAGCGTCGCCGGACCGGTGGCGAGCCGGCCGAGCAGGCGCCCGAGGCGTCGATGGCTTCCGCTCAGGCGGGCGAGCCGGCGCTCGACGTCGCCCGGGATGAGCGCGATCAGACCGATGAGCGCGAGCAGGATGCCGGCCACCGAGGCGGGGATGATCGTCCCTCCGAACGGCGCGGGGCCCGGAAGCACCCCGGTGCGCATGAGGATCCCGAAGAGCACGAGCGCGACCAGATAGAGCGAGTACAGGAGCACCAGGAAGGCGAACATGCGACACGCCGCCTGACGTCGCTCCATGCCCGCCCTGCGCAGCGCCCAGTAGGTCAGCGCGATCCCGCCCGCACCACCGGCCGAGAACACGCGGGTGGCGGCGAACCCCGCCACGGAGATCTCGTAGGAGGCCTTCATGTCGAGGCGGCGGCGGACCGCGTCCGCCCGGGTGCCGCCGAGGACACCGCGGAAGAGGGCGACGTAGGCCGCAAAGGAGGCGACCATGAACACGACGGCGACGGCGAGCCAGAGCGGCGAGGCGCTGCCGAGCCGCGCGAGAGCCTCGTCGAGCCCGATCACCTGGGGCAGGAGGATGTAGATCGCGACGACCGCGAGCACCATCCCGAGCACCCCCACGGCCAGGCGCCTGCGGTTCTGGAGCACCGCGAGTGCGCCGCCGTGGTCATCGCGGGAGCGCTCGGACGCGGGGGCCTCGGACTGCCGTGTAGCCGCCACGCTCCCAAAGCCGTCCTCCTCCGATCCGCGCCCGGATGGCTCCGGTGCCCGCACGGCCGCGGCGTGCTCGGGCCGTTCCTCCTCCGGCCTGCGAGCGCTCATCGGGAGGGCTCCGCGATGGACCCGAAGCGGGCGCGCAAGCCCAAGGTGACGATGGGGGTGGAGGGCATGATCACAAAGCGCGTCGTCGTGCCGGAATCGTAGACGCCGGTGCGGGCCCGACGGGATCGAGCGACGCGGCGCCGCAACCTAGCCACGCCCGACCGGCGCCATTATCCGCACCTCCCCGGGCGCGAGCCGGGCGAACTTCTCGGCATCGGCGCGGGTGCCGATGTGGTCGCCCCAGTGCATCGGGACCGCGAGCCGCGGTGCGATCCGCCGCGCGGCCTCGGCGGCCTCGGGGGCGGTCATGACGTAGGTCCCGCTCACCGCCAGCAGGGCGACGTCGCAGCCCGCGACGGCGTCCATCTCGGGGATCACGTCGGTGTCGCCCGAATGGTAGAGGCGCTCGCCGCGCAGGTTCAGCTCGTAGCCCAGCCCGCCCGCCTCGCGCGAGTGAAAGACGCGCCCCTCGCCGTCGCGCTTCGAGGTGTTGTAGGCCGCGACCGCGCTCACCTCGACCCCGCGCACGCCGTCGGGGCGCAGGCTCTCACCCGGCGCGATCGAGAGCACCCGGCCCGAAAGCCGCTCGGCGACCACCGCGGGGGCCACGAGCCACGTGCGCGCGTGCGCGAGGCGCTCCACGTCCTGAGGGGAGAAGTGGTCGTAGTGCCCGTGGGTGACGACGATGAGATCGGCCTTCGGGCCGTCCGGGGCGCGGTAGGGATCGATGTAGACCACGGGGCCGCGCGGCCCTCCGATACGCACCCGAAAACCGGAATGACCGAGCCACTCGAGAGCATCGATCAGCATCCGGGCAGGATACGGCGCTCGGAGCCGACGGCGAACGAGGAGGACGTGATGGGCGAGACCGAGGAGATGGTTCTGTGGGAGCGCGACGGCGGGGTGGGACGGATCACCCTCAACCGCCCGAGCTCGCTCAACGCCTGGACGATCCCCTTCGGCCGCGAGCTCGTGCGCACCCTGACCGTTGAGGCCACCGAGCGGTCCGTGCGAGCGGTGCTCCTGACCGGCGCGGGACGCGGCTTCTCCTCGGGCGTGGACCTGCGCGCCGGCTTCGAGATCGCCGACGACGGCATGCCGGACGTCCGCAGCGAGCTCGTCGGCGTCTACCACCCCGTCATCACGGCGGTGCGGGCGCTCGAGAAGCCGGTGGTCGCCGCGGTGAACGGGCCCGCGGTCGGCATCGGGGCCTCGCTGGCCTTGGCCTGCGACCTCGTGCTCGCCGCCGAGTCGGCCTTCTTCCAGCTGGCCTTCGCCAACGTTGGCCTGATGCCCGACGGCGGCTCGACAGCGCTGCTGCCCGCGGCGATTGGCAAGGCGCGCGCCTTCGAGCTCAGCCTGCTGGCCGAGCGGCTATCGCCTGCGCGCGCGCTCGAGTGGGGGCTGATCAACGCCGTGCATCCCGACGATGCGCTGCTCACCGAGGCGGGGGCGCTCGTCGAGCGCCTCGCCGCGGGGCCGACGCGCTCCTACGCCGGCACGAAGCGCGCCCTCAACCGGTCGCTGTTCGGCGACCTCGAGGGCCAGCTCTCGCTCGAGGCGGAGCTCCAACACGATCTGGCCCGCACCAAGGACTTCACCGAGGGCGTGATGGCCTTCGCCCAGAAGCGGCCCGCCGCGTTCGAGGGCGCCTAGACCGCGGCGCGGTGATGGCGCCGCGCCGGCTGCGTGGACTTGACCCTCGAAGCGCGTAGCGGCGCGGGTATCATGCAGCCCGCCTTGGCCCCCCGGCCCCCGATCGACCGACGTCTGCTCGCGGCCCTGCTCGGGCTGCTCGTTGTCTGCGTCGCCCTGGTCGCCCCCGCCGGCGCGTTCGCCGACCTCCTCACGCCCGAGGACGGCGGCGGCTCCCCGCAGGCCGGGCGCACCGACACGCTCTACAAGATCACCTTGTACATGGCGATCCCGATCTTCCTGCTGGTCGAGGGGGTCCTCATCTTCACGCTGGTGCGCGACCGCTTCCGGCGCGGAGCGCCCCAGCCGGCGCAGGTCCGGGGGAACACGCGACTCGAGATCGGCTGGACGGTCGGCGCCACGCTGATCCTCGTCGTCCTCACCGGGATCACCCTCGCCCTGCTGCCGGGCATCCGCGACCCCGAGCGCAGCGGACCCGAGGAGGCCGGGGCGGTCCAGTTCGCGGCGACCGGCCAACCGACAGTCCCGGGCGGCGAGGAGCTCAGGGTCCGCGTGGTCGGCCAGCAGTACCTGTGGCGCTACGACTATCCGGGCCCCGGGCGTCTCTTCGCCTACCACACCATGGTCGTGCCCACCAACACCACGGTCACGCTCGACATCACCTCGGCCGACGTCATCCACTCGTTCTGGATCCCGGAGCTCTTCGGCAAGGCAGATGCGGTGCCCGGCCTGACCAACGACATGTGGTTCAAGGTCACCGAGGAGGGCACCTACCGCGGTAACTGCGCCGAGCTCTGTGGCGAGAACCACGCCCAGATGATCGGGGCGGTCAAGGCCGTCTCCCCGGGCGCCTACCGGGCCTGGGTCGCCCGCCAGCGGACCGAAATCGACGCTGCCACGCGCGCGCTCGTCGAGCAGCGACGCCGATTCGAGAGCGGCACGCCGGGAGGCGGCACCGCCAACACGCCTCCTCAGTAGACGAAAGGTACCCCGAGAAAGTGGCCACAGCCCAGTACAGAGCAGACGAGGGACCGCTGCAGGGCGGCCGCCTCGCCGAGCGCGGGCGCCCCCAGATCCTCGAGCACGGCCTGCGCCAGCGCCCCTCGGGCTGGCTCGAGTGGCTCACCACCACCGACCACAAGAAGATCGGGATCCTCTACCTGGTCGCCACCTTCCTGTTCTTCGTAATCGGCGGCGTCGAGGCGCTCATGATGCGCCTCCAGCTCGGAGCCGCGCAGAACACGCTCATGGACGGATCGACCTACAACGCGCTCGTCTCCATGCACGGCACGACGATGATCTTCCTGTTCGTGGTGCCCGTGCTGGCCGGGTTCGGCAACTACCTCCTGCCGCTGATGATCGGCGCGCGCGACATGGCCTTCCCGCGCCTCAACGCACTCTCCTTCTGGCTCCTGTTACTCGGCGGGCTCGTCTTCTACGTCAGCCTGTTCTTCACTCCGCCCGAGGCCGGCTGGACCTCGTACGCGCCGCTCTCCGACGACGCCTTCCTGCCGAACGGCGGCATCGACGCGTGGATCCTGCTCATCCACCTCACCGGGCTCTCCTCGATCCTCGGCGCGATCAACTTCGTGGCCACGATCCACAACATGCGGGCCAAGGGCATGGGCTGGGGCCGGATGCCGCTGTTCGTCTGGTCGATCCTCATCTACTCCTACCTGCTGATCCTCGCCCTGCCGGCGATCGCGGCCGCGGTGACCATGCTGCTCACCGACCGCCACTTCGGCACCGCCTTCTTCGACCCGACCGCGGGCGGTGATCCCGTCCTGTGGCAACATCTCTTCTGGTTCTTTGGCCACCCCGAGGTCTACATAATGATCCTGCCCGCCTTCGGGATCATCTCCGAGGTCCTGCCGGTGTTCGC
>JACCTJ010000224.1 GCA_013812485.1 Thermoleophilaceae bacterium | reverse complement strand
ATGGCCACGGTCTGCAGCCCGAGCTCGTCCGCGGCCCGGAAGATGCGGATGGCGATCTCACTGCGGTTCGCGACCAGGAGCTTCCGGATCTTCCGCGCCATCAGGCCGCGAGCATACGCTGTGCGCGGGGGCACTCGCTTGACCGGCAGCGGTCAGCCGGCGCGAGTTCACAGTATTCCGTCCTCTTGGAGGGGCGCGGTCGTCAGGCGACCGGCATGGGCTCCGCTCGCGCTGCTTGTCGGTCGCCGGCTCCGGGAGCGTCCAGCCACTCGACGAGGTCTTCCGGAGCGAGGGGGTGCGCGAGGTGGAAGCCCTGGATCGCGTCGCAACCGAGCTCGGCCAGCCCGCGTGCGGCGCCTTCCGACTCGACGCCCTCGGCGACCACCCGGGCCCCGAGGGCCTGAACGAGGTCGATGATGCCGGCGACGAGGACGGGATCGCGCTCCTCGCCGAGGTGGCGGATGAACGAGCGGTCGATCTTGACCTCCTGGAACTCGACGAGGTCGATGCGGCTCAACGAGGACTCACCGATCCCGAAGTCGTCGATCGAGAGCTTGAAGCCGCGCGCCCGCAGGGACCTCAGCGTCTCGAGCTCGCGGTCTGGGGCGTTACTCACGCCGCTCTCGGTCAGCTCGAGCGTGAAGCTCTCGGGACGAAGGCCGTAGGCGACGCTGCGCTCAGCCATCCGCTGCGCGAGGCCTTCGTCGCGGAGGTTGCAGGCCGAGATGTTGACGGCGACGTCGAGCTCGATCCCCTCCCGGGCCCACGCGGCCGACTGGCGCACAGCGAGCTCGAACACGTGCGAGGTCAAGGCCTCCATCACGGCTGTGGCCTCGACGAGCGGGACGAACTCCCCCGGCGGGATGGCGCGGCCGGTCGCGGGTCGCCAGCGCAGCAGGGCCTCCACCCCGCTGATCTCGCCGGTGTGCAGGTCGAGCTTGGGCTGGTAGGCGAGCGCGAGCTCGCCGTCTCGCATCGCGCGGCGAAGCCGGCGCTGGAGTGGCATCTGACGCGCCTCGTAGAGGTCGGCGAGCGCTCGCGATCCGCGCAGGACCGAGGGCATCAGCGCGCACAGGAAGAGCAGGGCACCGACGCCGAGCACGAGCGCAAGGCTCATCGTCCGCTGCTCGATAGTGGCTTCCACCGGCGCGTAGGGCAGGTGCAGCTCCAGCACGTCGCCCGGGCGTCGGTCGCCGGCCAGGCGGATCGGCACGTAGATCTCGAGCAGGCGGCCCCCCGCTCCCTCGAGACCGGAGACCGCCGAGGCCGTCTCGCCGGCCACGGCCGTCCGCAACGGCCCCGAGCGCGGCGAGGGAGCGTCGCTCGTGCCCCTATCGGAGTAGAGGAGCGCGAGATCGCGGTTCCAGATCCTCGCGCCGCGCAGGGCAGACGACGTCTCGACGGCGGTGTCGAGGTCCTCCCTCGCCTGGTCGGTCAGCTTCCCGTCCTTGTATTCCTCGGCGCCGACCTCGAGCTCGACGAACACCCGGCCCGTCTGCTCGGCGCCGGAGAGCGCGGCTTCGCGGATGCTCTCGCGCAGGAGCTGACCCACCGCCACGGCGAGCGCGGCCAGGAGGAGGGCGACCAGGATGGTGAAGCCCACCAAGAGCTGCGCTCGAGTGGGAAAGGCTCTGGGAAGTCGGATCTGACGGCGCCGCATCGGTGGTGGATCCACTATCGGCGGGAGATCGCCCCGGCATGAGCGGTGAGACTCATGGCGCCCGCGGAGAGGCCCGGCGCCGCGGTTTGAGGGGGGAGGTGGGCGCGCACCGCGGGCAAGGTAGGTCGCCCGGATGAGACGAGCCTGAGAGCGCTCGCTTCCCGTGCCCGTCGGTCGCCGATCGCCAGACCGCAGCGCGCGAGGCGGCCTCTACTCCCCGCCCTGCAGGTAGTTCGCCGCGTCCGCGCGCTCGCCCTCGGGGATCAGCAGGCTCCCGCCGGGCCCGAAGCCGGCGGGCTCGAGCACGCGCGTATCGCCCGAGCCGCCCGTGGCCACGTCGAAGGCGAGCGCCGAGAGACCAGGTCCGGCCAGGTCGGTGCTGAGGGTCTGAGGCACGCGCCAGCCGATCCAGGGCGCCCGCACGAAGGTGCCGAGCGAGATGATCCGCGAGCGCAGTGCGGACAGGACCTGCTGCTGGCGCGCGGCGCGGTCTCGATCGTCCTCGCTGGGGTTGCACAGGTTGGTGCGTACCCGCGCGAAGCGCAGCGCCTCCGGTCCGTCGAGGTGGTGGTCGCCGCGCTTCAGGTTCACCCTCCGTCCGTTGAACTTCGTCGAGCGCACGCAGCGCTTCAGCGTGATGTCGATCCCCCCGACCGCGTCGATCAGCTTCGGGAAGTCATCGAAGGACAGGCGGATGACGTGGTTGATGTTGACGTCCCCGCCGAAGAAGCTCTCGATCGTCCGGATCAGCAGCGACGTCCCGCCGATAGCGTAGGCGGCGTTGATCTTCTGGACGCCGAAGCCCGGGATCTGCGCGGAGGAGTCGCGCAGGATCGACACGCGACGGACCTCACCCAGGCTTCCCCGCAGCAGGATCATGCTGTCGGCGCGCGGCGGCGACTTCGCCTCGGTGCTCGTGCTCGGGCGCTTGTCGGAGCCGATAACCAGCACCGTGCTCCCGGTCAGGAAGCTCGAGTTGCCCGCGAGCTGGCGCTGGGCGGCGCGGGGCACGCCCTCGTTCTCCTGGAGGCTCGAGGAGATGAGGAACAGCACCAGCGCGAGCCCGAGCCAGGCCGCGCAGGCGACGCCGATCCACTTGAGGATCCGCCGCAGCGGCGGACGCGGCCGCGCGCTGCCGCCGTGACCGCTCGATCCGCGGCTCGAGCGGCGCAGCCCGTCGAGGCCGCCGAGACCGCGCAGGCGGTCGAACGGGCCCCGGCGGGACTTGTAGAGCTTGTAGTCGGGTCGGGGCGGAGGGCTGGTCATGGCGATCTGTATACCGTTCTTCGATGCCGTCGCCCCGGGTTCTCGCCTTCGACGCCGGAGGCACGAAGCTCCTCGGAGGCGTGGTCGACGCCGACGGGGTCGTTCATAATCGCGTGCGGCTGCCGATCGCGGGGGCGGGGCGGGAGGAGCTGCTCGACATCTTCGCGGAGAGCTCGCAGGAGCTGCGGAGGATGGCGCCCGACGTCGTCGCCGCGGGCTTCGGTATCCCCTCGCTCATCGACCGCGGGCGCGGTCTCTCGGTCCAGTCGGTCCATCTTCCGCTCGACGACCTGCCCTTCGGCGAGGTCATGGAGAAGCGCCTCGGCGTGCCGGTCGCATGGGACAACGACACCAACCTGGCCCTGCTGGCCGAGCACCGCCTCGGCGCGGCCCGGGAGGCCTCCGAGGCGCTCATGCTCACGATCGGGACGGGGATCGGCGGGGCGATCATGCTCGACGGCGAGCTCTACCGAGGAAGCACCGGCGCGGCCGGCGAGCTGGGTCATGTGACCGTCGACCTCGACGGGCCGCCGTGCCAGGGCGGGTGTCCCGGTCGCGGCTGTCTCGAGGCCGTCGCCTCCGGAACGGCGATCGGCCGCGAGGCCGCGCTGGCGGCCGCGGCCGCCCCCGAATCCGGGCTCGGGCGGGCCGTCGCGAGCGGCCGTCCGCCGATCGGCGAGCTCGTGACGGAGCTCGCC
>JACCTJ010000207.1 GCA_013812485.1 Thermoleophilaceae bacterium | reverse complement strand
TCGCCCACGTTCGGGGACTGGGAGGCGTTCGAGTTGTCCGACGACAACCTCCGCCAGCTCATGTGTCCCGTCGGCTTCGCCCATGGGTTCTGTGTTCTCAGCGATGTGGCAGACGTGATCTATCGCTGTGACGCCTACTACGATCCGCAGGCGGAGGCGGGCATCGCCTATGACGATCCGGAGGTCGGGATCGCTTGGCCTCCCGGGATGGAGCTCATCTCCTCGGCGCGCGACGCGCAGGCGCCGCGGCTCTCGCAGGTCGCGGCCGAGCTTCCGTTCGTCTACGAGCCGGAGCAGCGCGTGCGTAACGAGGTGCGGCTTTCCTCCTGATCCCAGTGCGCCGCACGGGAGGCGGTTACATCGGGAGCGATGGGCCTCCCGCGTATAACCTCGGCTCGTGACGGCAGGCCAAGCACGAGGCGAAGCGACCGTTTCGGCCATCGTCGTCAATTATCGCCGTCCCGGTCTGACGCTCGCGTGCGTGAGGTCGCTCGGCGCCGCCCTCGCCGAGGTCGACGGTGGGAGCGAGCTGATCGTGATCGACAACGGTTCGGGGGACGGCTCGGCCGAGCGGCTCGAGCGTGACGGCGGCGTTGATGTCATGGAGCTGCCAGAGAACATCGGCTTCGCCGCGGCGATGCAGGTCGGCCTCGAGCGATCGGGGGGCCGCTGGATCCTCATGCTCAACAACGACGCGACGATCGAGCCCAGGGGGGGCGTCGAGCTGCTGGAGATCGGCGAGCGTGATCCGGCGATCGGATCGGTCGCAGCGCAGATGCGCTTCGCTCAGGCCCCCGACACCATCAACTCGGCCGGGATCGTGGTCGACCGGCTCGGCATCGGCTCCGAACGTCTGCTGGGCGAGCCCCTCCACGCGGGCGAGCGCGAACCGACCGAGGTCTTCGGAGCCCACGGCTGCGCGGCGCTCCACCGGCGCGAGATGCTGATCGCCGTCGGCGGCTTCGACCCCTCGTTCTTCTTCGGCCTCGACGACGTCGACCTCGCCTGGCGCGCCAGGATGAGTGGCTGGCGCACCTTCTACGCCCCGCGGGCCGTCGTCTATCACGAGAACGCCGGAACGGCCGCGCACCTGTCGGATTTCAAGTTCTTCTGGGTGGGGCGTGCGCGGGTACGGATCCTCGCCAAGAACGCCGACCGGCGGCACCTACTTCGCTGTGCTCCGGCCATCGTCGGCTACGACCTCGCGTACATCGCTTACGTGGCCGTCCGCGACCGCTCGTGGGCTCCTCTGCGGGGTCGTCTGCGGGGACTTCGCGAATGGCGTGCCTACCGGCAGGCGGGCGCCTCGCTTCGGCGGCCCGTCGAGCTCGCCCCTGCGCGCGGGCTCCGGGCGGCGCTCACGCGGCGCGCGACCTGGCTGAGCCTGTCTCTGGGCGGACGACGAGCTGGCTCAACTGGGGCGCCCTCCTAACCGGTCGACGACCTCTTCGTAGACCTCGGCGGTCTGCCGGACCATCCGGTCGACCGCGAACCGCTCCTCCGCGATCCGCCGGCCGGCGCGACCCAGATCGGTCAGCCGGTCCGGATCTGCGAGGAGCTCGGCGAGTGCCGCCGCGAGCTCTGCGGAATCGCCCGGCTCCACCAGCCGGCCGTTCACGCCGTCGAGTACGGCCTCGGTGATGCCGCCGACCCGGGAGGCGATGACCGGAAGTCCGCAGGCCATTGCCTCGAGCACGCTGATCGGCATCGAGTCCCACAGCGACGGTACGACCATGAGATCGAAGGCCCGCAGGTACGACTCGACCGAGCCGTTGAATCGGAAGACGCGGACGGCGTCGCCCACGCCAAGGTGCTCGATCTCCTTGTCAACCTCCCCGCGCAGTTCACCGTTTCCGACCAGCGCGACACGCCCTTGAAGGGCCCCCCGGCGGTGCAGCAAGGCCGCGGCGCGAACGAGCGTCAGCGGATTCTTCTGCCCAACCAACCGACCGATGAAGCCCGTCAGCCGGCCTGCGCCCTTGAACGCGGCGAGCTCTGAATCGAGCTTGGCCCCCGAGGTGACGCTCACGCCGTTTCGCACGACACGCGTGCGACCGCCCGCGCCGTGCAGAAAGCGGGCGGCTTGATCCCGTTCCCAGGCCGAAGCGGCGATCACGGCGGCGGTCCGCGGCAGAAGGGCCTGCTCGACCGCTCGGTAGAACTGCCGCTGAATCGGACCAAAGCGGGCGAGGAACGAGAAGCAGTGCGGGGTGTAGACGAAGCGCCCTCGATCGGACAGCGCAAGCCGGGTAACGGCCCCCGCCACCGAGGAGTGGGCGTGGATGATCGCGTAGCCGCGAGAGCGGTCGAGCGCCCGGAGCGCTCGGGCGGCCCGGAGAGCGCCGGGCCCGGGAGGCCGCGCGAACGGCAGGTCGTATACGGAAAGGCCGGCATCGCTCAGCCTGGCGAGCCATGGCGACCCCGCTGGTCCGGCGACCTCGGCCTCCCACCCGTGCGCGCGCAGACGGGCGGCGAGCTCCAGCACGTGCGCGGGCACCCCCCCCTCGAGGGGCTCGAAGACCACAAGGACGCGCCGGTTCCGGCCCCCCTTTCGAGGGACCGTTGGCTTAGGCCCGGGCAGCGCCCTCTCCCGGGAAGACCTGCGGCTGCAGGACGACCGGCCCCTCAAGTCCATCCAGTGTCGAGTCGCTGCGCCACGAGGTCCGGAGTCTACGTTCACGGCCCTCAGGCGCCGCCCAGGCGCCGTGGGTACGGGGAGAGCGAGGCCGGCAGCGCCGCGCCCGTGGCGAGGGCGGCGAGGAGCACGGCCAAGAAGGGCACGCGGCAAGCGCCATCTCGCCGGGTGTCGCCTCCGCCCGACGAGCGGACGCTCGAGCGGATTGGTCGCGCCGGATCTTGCGCGGGAGGGCAGCGGGCACGCTGAGGAAGGCCCAAGCGCGATTTCTACCTATTGCCCGCTTAGTTCCCCTGCCCGCTCCGCGGGCTCACACGGGCTGATGAAAATCGGCGATCCTTGGGCGGTCGTCGTCCGCGACGCCGAATTCCTCTTGGTGCCAGCGAGCCCGAGCTTAGTTTGGCGTGCGGGCCTCCCCGGATCTCCGGACTGTTGCCATGCGCACGACTGTCAGACTCGCCAGTTCTCAGAGGCCCCTGGGCGACGTCGTCGATGTCCAACCTATCCAGGAGGCTCCAGATGGAGACGATCGTCGAGCGCCCCGCGGGGCTCGATGTCCACAAGGCGCAGGTGACCGCCTGCGTTCGCACCCCGGCGCCCGGGGGAGGGCGCGAAGAGCACTTCGCCGAGTTCCAAACGACGGTCGCGGGCCTGCTCACGCTGCGCGACTGGCTCGCCGCCCACCGCGTCACTCAGGTCACGATGGAGGCCACCGGCGTCTTCTGGAAGTCGGTCTGGGCGATCCTCGAGGACGAGTTCGAGCTGCTGTTGGTCAACGCCCGCCACGTCAAGCAGGTCCCCGGCCGAAAGACCGACGTCTCAGACGCCGCCTGGATCTGCCGGCTCGCAGAGGCCGGCCTGCTCAAGGCGAGCTTCGTGGCGCCGAAGCCGATCCGCTCGCTGCGCAACCTGACCCGCTACCGCAAGACCCAGATCCAGGAGCGCTCGCGCGAGGCCAATCGCCTCCACAAGGCGCTCGAGGACACCGGGATCAAGCTCGACTGCGTCGCCACCGACATCCTCGGCGTCTCGGGCCGGGCGATGCTCGGCGCGCTGATCGAGGGCACGACCGACCCCGAGGTTCTGGCCGAGCTGGCGCGAGGGCGCCTGCGGGCCAAGCTGCCGGCGCTGCGTGAGGCGCTCGAGGGCCGCTTCGACGACCTGCACGCGGTCTGGATCGGGGCGATCCTCGCCCACGTCGACTTCCTCGACGAGCAGATCGACTCACTCTCGGAGGCGATCGAGGAGCAGATCGCCCCTTTCGAGTCGGCCGTTGAGCTCCTGCGCAGCATCCCGGGGGTTCAACGGCGCACCGCCGAGGTGATCGTGGCCGAGATCGGGACCGACATGTCGGTCTTCCCCTCCGCCAAGCACCTTGCCTCATGGGCCGGGCAGTGCCCCGGCAACCACCAGTCGGCCGGCAAGCGCAGATCGGGCAAGACCCGCAACGGCTCGAAGTGGCTCGACTGGGCGCTCGAGGAGTCAGCGCTCGCCGCAGTGCGCTCGAAGGACGTCTACCTCGCCGCGCAATATCAGCGGTTGCGCGCGCGCCGCGGCCACAAGAAGGCGCTCGGCGCGGTCAAGCACTCGATCCTCGTCGCCTGCTGGCACATGCTCTCGAGCGGGGAGCTCTACCGCGAGCTCGGAGGCGACTTCTTCCGAAAGCGAGACCCCGAGCGGGTCACCAAGCGCCTCGTCGCCCAGCTCGAGGCGCTCGGGCACAGCGTCACGCTGGAGGCGGAGCTGGTGGCGGGCTGAGGGTTATTTTCCTGTCAG
>JACCTJ010000201.1 GCA_013812485.1 Thermoleophilaceae bacterium | reverse complement strand
GCGCTCGGCCAGCGCCCGCGCCTGCTGCTCCTCGTCCGAGCCCTTGAACAGGAGCCCGTACTCGCGCATCCCGGCGCCGCAGCCCGCGGCGTTGGTCACGACGGCGTCCACATCGCTCGGAAACGCGCCGAAGTTCCGGCGGGCGTGGGCCTTGGCGCGCTCGGACTGTCCGCTGTGCATGAGGAGCGCGCCGCAGCAGCCCTGGCCGGGCGGGATCGCCACCTCCACTCCGTTTGACGCCAGCACCCTGAGCGTCGCCCAGTTGATCTCCGGGGCGAGCACCTGCTGGGCGCAGCCGGCGAGCAGGGCGACGCGCGCGCGCCGCTCGCCTTCGGCGGGATGAAGCTCGGGCAGCGGCCGCGGCTTGGGCAGCGTGTCCGGGAGCAGGTTCAGCATCGCGGCGGCGCGCCCCCGTGCCAGCCGCCTGAGCGGTCGCGCGAGGCCTCCCAGCCGAGCCGCGGCCCGAAAGCGACGCGGATGGGGCAGCGTCTCGGCGAGGACCCAGCGCAGCAGACGGTCGCGCGCGGTGCGCTCCCGGCGCTCCTCGGCGTGCGCTCTGTAGGGCGTGATGAGCTCGTCATAGCGAACCCCCGAGGGGCAGGCTGTGACACAGGCGTCACAGCCCACGCAACAGTCGATGAAGGGCGCGGCCTCCTCGACCTCCAGGGAGCCTTCGAGCACCTCCTTCATCAGGAAGATGCGCCCCCGGGGCGAATCCATCTCCTCCCCGAGCACGACGTGGGTGGGACACGTGGGCAGGCAGAAGCCGCAGTGGATGCACTGCTCTATGGCAGCCGCCATCTCCTCCGCCTGCGGCTCGTGCTGGTGGGTCTTGATCTCGTGGAGCACTGGGAGGCTGACCGTCGATCGCCGGAGGACGACCTGGACCGGGGAGCGACACTGCACTCTACCGGCCGCGCCGCTCCTGCCTATACCTCCGGGAACCGGCCTGAGGGATCGAGAGCCGACTTCACCCGCTGGGCGAAGGCGCCGCCGCGGTGGGTGCCGACCATCGGCCTCGCAGGTGAGCCGGTGAGGAAGACGCCGGCGAGGCCGAGCGAGCGCAGCAGGTCGTCGAGCTCCTGCGCCGCCCGCTCCCCGGGCCAGGCCAGCCAAGCGATGTTGGCGCCGGCGCCGTAGCGGCGCTCGACTGCGAGCGGCTCGAGCTTCGCCTCGAGCTCACGCACCCGCTTCGGGACGAGCGCCACCTTCACGATCGCCGCGTCCTGCACCACCCAGGCGAAGTCGCGGACCTCGCTCCACACGGCGCCCTCCTGCTCGCCCTCGAGTCGCTCCCCCGACCGCTCGAGGATGCCCTCCAGCCGCTCGAGCCGCTCCGGCATCGCGTCGGCTAGGCCCGCCAGGCGCAGCCACAGCCGCCCGGGCGGCTCGAGGTCGAGCGCCTCCAGATCGAACGGAGCGGTAGCGAGCGCTCCGATCAGCGCGAGCGCCTCGTCGAGGCCGGCGCAGTCGACGGTCAGCGTCGCCCACGCCTGCGGCTGGGGGAAGACCTTGAACGAGAGCTCAACCATCACGCCGAGGCGTCCGGCGCTTCCCACCATCAGCTTCGAGAGGTCGAAGCCGGCCGCGTTCTTGACGACCCGCCCGCCGGCGCGCACGATCCTGCCCTCGCCGTCGAGGAAGCGCACGCCGAGGATGAAGTCCCTGACCCCGCCGCCGCGGTAGCGCAGCGGACCCGAGGTGCCCGCCGCCACCGCGCCGCCGAGCGTCGCGCCGGCGGCGACCAGCGGCGGGTCGAACGGGAGGTACTGGCCGTTCTCGGCCAGCGCGTCCTCGATCTCGCCCAGGGGGGTGCCCGCGCGGGCGGTGAAGGTGAGCTCCTCGGGGTCGTAGTCCTCGATCCCCGTGAGCCCGGACACGTCGAGGGTGACCGTGCCCTCAGGCGGGCTCGACAGCGCGGGCTTCGTGCCACCGCCGCGGGCCAGCACGCGCTCGTGCCCGCGGAGCGCCGCCTGGGCCTCCTCGATCGCGTCGGCTCGCAGGCTCGCGCTCACCGTTCGGTGCGCTCGCCATCGCCTCGTCGCTCAGAGCCGCCGTCCGTAGGGGGGCCGGCGGTCCCGGCGACGGCGGGCGAGCTCGGCGCCCCGTCGGGATCGGCGGCCTCGGCGCGCTCGGGCTCCTCCTCGGGCAGGAACATCTTGCCGCGGTTGGCGATCTGACCCGGGTCGACAGCCCGCCAGAGCCGGCGCATCGCCTCGATGTCCTCCTCGTCGAACATCTCAGGCAGGAAGGCGCGCTTCTCCATCGCGATCCCGTGCTCGCCGGTGACCGAGCCGCCGAGCCGGATGCACATGCGCAGGATCTCGCCCGCGAGCTCCTCCGCCCGCTGAAGGGCCCCCTCCTCGCTGCCCTTGAAGAGGATCAGCGGGTGTAGGTTGCCGTCGCCCGCGTGGAAGACGTTCGCGACGCGGATGCCGTTCTCCTCGGAGAGCCGCCCGATCTCCGCGAGCGCCTCGCCGAGCCGCGTGCGAGGCACGACGCCGTCCTGGACGATGTAGTCGGGCGAGAGCCAGCCGACCGCCGAGAAGGCGCTCTTTCGTCCCTCCCAGTAGAGCGCGCGCTGGTCGTCGTCCTCGGGCTCGCGCAGCTCCGTCGCACCGGCGCCCTCGAGCACCTCGAGCAGCTGTTCGAACTCGCGGTCGACGGTCTCGTGGTCGCCCTCGAGCTCGACGATCAAGAGCGCCTCGATGCCCTCCGGATAGCCCGGCTTGACCGAGCCCTCCGCAGCCTCGATCGCGAGCTTGTCCATGATCTCCATCGCCACCGGCAGCAGACCCGCCGCGACGACCGCGGCGGCGGCCTCGCCGGCGGCCTCGAGGCTCTCGTAGGCGGACAGCACCGTGCGGGTGGCGTCGGCGCTCGGCATCAGCCGCAGCGTGATCTCGAGCGCGACGCCGAACATGCCCTCGGAGCCCACGAAGAGGCCGAGCCAGTCCGGGCCGACCGGCTCGATGCTCTCGCCGCCGAGCTCGACCAGCTCGCCGTCGGGCAGGACGACCTTCGCGCCCAGCACGCTGCTGCTGGTCATGCCGTGCTTGAGGCAGTGCGCACCACCGGCGTTGAAGGCGACGTTGCCGCCGATCGAGCAGATCGACTGGCTCGACGGGTCGGGGGCGTAGAAGAGGTTGTGGGGGGCAGCGGCCGCGGTCACCTGCGAGTTGATCGCCCCCGGCTCGACGACCGCGGTTCGCTGCTCGGGGTCGAGCTCGAGGATGCGGTTGAGCCGGTTCAGCGCGATCACGATGCCCTCCGCGATCGGCAGCGAGCCGCCCGAGAGGCTCGTGCCGCTGCCGCGCGCGACGAAGGGCACGCCGAGGCGGTGGCAGGCGCGGACCGTCTCGACCACCTCCTCCGCGCTCTGCGCCAGCACCACCGCCCGCGGCGAGGCGCGAAAGGACGTCAGCGCGTCGCACTCGTAGGCGGCGAGCTCAGCCGGCCTCGTCAGGATCCGCTCGGCGGGATAGATCGCCGCCAGCGCGGAGAGCAGCCCGTCGCCCGCCACGTTCTCGGTCTTCGCCTGCGCCCCTCGGGTCAACGTCGACCATCGATCCCGAAGCACCCCTACGATTTCGCCGACTCCCCCTCCGACACGCCCGCCAGCTCCTCGTAGAAGCTCGCGATGACCGCGTGGTCGTCGTCGCCGTGGCCAGAGGCGATCAGGGCGTTCATCACCTCGGCCGCCTGCGCCGTGGCCAGCAGCGGCACCCCTTCCTCGCGCGCCGCCTGCAGGGCGATGGCGAGGTCCTTGCGGTGCAGCGAGAGCTTGAACCCGGGGTCGAACTCGTGCTCGAGCATGCGCTCCCCGTGCATCTCGAGGATCTTGCTCTGAGCGAGGCCGCCGAGCAGCGCCTCGCGCACCTTGGCCGCGTCGACGCCCGACTTGCGCGCGAGCGTCAGCGCCTCGGAGATCGCCTGGATGGTGAGCGCCACGACCACCTGGTTGGCCGCCTTGGCCACCTGGCCCGCGCCCGGCGGGCCGATGTGGGTCACGGCCTTGCCCATCACCTCGAGGATCGGCCGCGCGCGCTCGACGGCGTCGTCGCTTCCTCCGACCATGATCGCCAGCTCACCCGACTCGGCGGCGGGCTGGCCGCCCGAGACCGGCGCGTCGACGGCGTCTGCGCCCTTCTCCTCCAGCACTTCATGCACCTTGCGCGAGGTGGCGGGCGCGATGCTCGACATGTCGATGTAGAGCATGCCCTCGCTCACCCCCTCCGCGACCCCGTCCTCGCCGAGGACGATCTCCTCGACCTGAGGCGAGTCGGGCAGCATCGTGATCACGACGTCGCTCTTCTCGGCGGCCTCGCGCGGAGACGAGGCCTTCTCCCCACCCCCCTCGACGAAATCGTCCGCCTTGTCCTCGCTGCGGTTGTAGACGACCACTTCGTAGTCCGCCTCCCGCAGGTTGTCGGCCATGGGCCCGCCCATGATTCCCAGCCCGATGAACCCGATCGTCTCCATGCTCGCTCCTCCCTCAGATCTTCAGTCCGTAGCTCTGTACCCAGTCGAGCGACGCGCGCGTGTCACCGTCGGGCGCGTACTCGAGGCCCACCCAGCCCTCGTATCCGGAGCCGTCGATGTGCTCGAACACGAAGGCGTAGTCGATCTCCCCGGTGCCCGGCTGATGGCGACCGGGGTTGTCCGCGACCTGCACGTGATCGATCCGCTCGAGCAGTTCGTCGAAGCGCTCGCAGAGGTTCCCCTCCATCTTCTGCGCGTGGTAGAAGTCGAACTGGAAGCGCAGGTTGTCGGCGTCGACCTCGTCGAGCAGCCTCATCACGTCCGCTGTGTAGGGGACGAAGAAGCCCTCCACGTCGTAGCTGTTGACCGGCTCGACGAGCAGCGTGCGTCCATCCTCTCCGAGCGCCTGCGCGGCGTGGCGGACGTTCTCGACCAGCACGTCCCACTGCTCGTCGTAGGAGCGCTCGTCGAGCCTCAGCCCGGCCAGGCAGTTGAGGCGCGGGCAGTCGAGCACTCGGGCGTACTCGCGCGCCTGCTCGACGCCGTCGCGGAACTCGTCCACGCGGTCAGGATCGCAGGCGGTGCCGCGGTCGCCGGCGCTCCAGTCGCCCGCGGGGAGGTTGAAGAGCACCTGGTCGAGATCGTTGTCGTCGAGCCGCGCGCGGATGTCGTCGGCCTCCTCCTCGTAGGGGAACATGTACTCGACCGCGCTGAAGCCAGACTCGCGCGCGGCGGCGAAACGGTCCAGGAGCGACTCCTCCTCCGAGAACATCAGCGACAGGTTGGCGGCGAACTTCGGCATCTTTCTCAGCCCCTTTCAGGCTCCGGTGGTGGCGGCGACCTCGCCCGGTTCCTGCTCGTGGTCCTCGACCGGTTCGGGCTCCTTGATCTCGTCGATCGACGTGCCCATCGCGGCGTCGGCCTCCCGCTCGATCAGCACCTCAACCAACGCCGGGCGGCGCTCGCGCTCCGAGGTCTCAACAGCCCATGCCAGCGCATCGGCGATCTCCTCAGGCCGCGTCACCCGGCGGCCGAAGGCGCCCATGCCCTCCATGACCTTGACGTGGTCCATCCCGTAGGACTCGTCGTAGGAGAGGTCGACGCCGTAGTTCATCTCGAAGTTGGTCTCAGCTTGCCTGATCAGGCCCATGTAGGCGTTGTTGAGCATCACCAGCACGTAGGGCACGCTGTACTGGCAGGCGACGGCGACCTCCTCCATCAGGAACTCGAAGCTGTAGTCGCCGACGACGCCGACGACGGTCTGGTCGGGGCGGGCGATCTTCGCCCCCAGGCACGCCGGCACCTCCCAGCCGAGCGGTCCGGCCTGGCCGCAGATCAGGTAGTGGCGGGGTTTGTAGACCTCCTGGAACTGCCCGGACCAGATCTGGTAGAGGCCGATCGCGGTGACGAACACGGTGTCGGCGTCGAAGAAGTCGTTGATCTCCTTAAAGACGCGCTGGGGCTTGATCGGCACGTCGTCGTAGTCGGTCTTGCGGCGAAGTCGCCGGCGCAGGTCGAGCGTGTGCTCGGCCCATTCGGTGGTCTCGCGCTCGTCGGTGCGCCGCTTGGCGGCTTCGAGTAGGGCCTCGATCGTGAGCCGGGCATCGCCCACCAGGCCGAGGTCGGGGGCCAGCACGCGACCGATCTGGGTCGGCTCCACGTCGGCGTGGATGAACCGGCGCTCGCCGCGGTAGACGTCGATGTCGCCCACATGCCGCTCGGCGAACCGAGCGCCGATCGCCAGGACGAGGTCGGACTCGAGGAAGGCGTGGTTGCCCGCGCGCGTCTGGGTCTGGATCCCGGCGAGCCCCACGTAGAGCGGATGGTCGACGGGGATCGAGCCCCAGCCCATCAGGGTCGGCAGCACGGGGACCTGCAGGTGCTCGGCGAGCGCCACGAGCGCGTCGGAGGCCTCGGCGATGATCACGCCGCCGCCCGGCATGAGCAGCGGGCGCTCGGCCTCGAGCAGCATGTCGAGCGCGCGCTCGACCGCCGCGGGGTGCGGCGCGGTCGGGAAGACCGGCAGCGGGGCGTCGGTCTCCGGGTCGTAGACGATCTCGCCCTGTGCAACGTCGAGTGGCAGGTCCACGTGGACGGGCCCAGGCCTGCCCTCGCGCATGGTGCGAAAGGCGTCGCGGAATACCCAAGGGAGCTGCGCGGACTCCTTGACCAGGTAGCTCTTCTTCACCACCGGTTTGACGATCTCGGCGATCTCGACCGCCTGGAAGGCTTCCTGGTGGAGCTTTGGCACCGGCGCCTGGCCGGTGATGGTGAGGATCGGGATCGAGTCGGCCCAGGCCGTATAGAGGCCGGTCACCATGTTCGTGCCGGCCGGTCCCGAGGTGCCGACGGCGACCCCGATCCCGCCCGTGGCCCGAGAGTAGGCGTCGGCGGCGTGGGTGCCGCCCTCCTCGTGGCGGACGATGACGTGCCTGATCGAGCTGTGTTCGAGGGCCGCCTTGTAGAGGGGGAGGACGGCCGCTCCGGGGATGCCGAACATGACCTCGACGCCCTCGGACTCGAGCACGCTCACGACCGCCTGCATGGCGGGCATCGGGCTCTGTGCTTCGGAGCTGCTCATCGGACCTCCTTCGCCTGGTTCACGGGTCCTCGGACCGGTCCTCGGTCGCGCGAGCCTACGAAGATTCGGCCGGGAGCCCCGCGCTGGCAGAGGGAGCGGTCAAGCGCCGCGATCATGCATACCGTATGCCATAACGCACCCTGAGCAGCGAGAGGCAGGTTCCACCTGAAGACGCAGTGCCGCGCAGAACGGGAAAAGAAGGCGTGAGAAAAAGCGATCGAGAGGGACGGCATGGCGCGCACGATCGAGCTACGCAGGCACACCGACGATGACGACGACGAGCTGAGCGAGGAGGGCGTGAAAGCGGCGCTCGAGCTCGGCGCACGCGTCGAAGGCGGCTATGACCTGCTCGTGTCCTCCGGCGCCCAGCGCTCGACCCAGACGATCGCCTGCGTTCTCGCCGCGCGCGGCGAGCGCGTCGAGAACGGGCTCGTCGTCGAGCACGGTCTGCGCTCCGAGGTCGAGGATCGGTGGCGCGACGCCTTCGGGAAGGCCGGCAGCCCGGAGCTCGAGGCGCTCGAGGCGGCCGATCCGGAGCTCGTGGCCCAGGACGGCGGGGTCCTCGCGGAGGGCTTGAAGCGCATATTCTCGCGACTGCCCGAGGGGGGCCGCGCGCTCGCGGTGGGCCACAGTCCGACCAACGAGGCCGCTGTCTACGGCCTGACCGGGGAGCCCATCGCGCCGATGGGGAAGGGCGAGGGCGTCCTCCTCGTCGCCGAGGGCGAGCAGTACCGCGTCGATCCGCTCGGATAACAGCCGCCGCGTGGGGGCCCGGTCCCGCCCCGTTTGGCATCGGTCCGCGACGAGGGGAAGCGGCTCGATCGCCCGGGCGTCGACCGACACTCGCGAGCGTCTGTGATATGCCGGACCCACGGATAGCGTTCCCTTCTCGTGAAAGGGCTCGCCCACGAGGATGCGGGCGATCGCCTGCGCGCCGCCCGTCGTCGTGATCGATAGACTCCGTCTGCCCGTGGCCGCGCGGACGAAACCGACTGGATGTAATGCGCGGCTGGCACGCGGCCCGGTAGCCCAGCTCCGCACGGGCGGTCGTCTGTCAAGGCCGGTCGAGAATTGACCCCTTAGCGCCGGTTGAGAATTGACCCCCATGGGGTAGCGACGGCCGGGAGCGCAGCGAGGCCGTGGCCGAGCGGAGCGAGCGGCCGTCGACGCGATCACCCGTCCCGGGGGCCGCGATTTCGGGGGTTTCGGGGCCACCGCGCCCAGATCGGCGCATCCTGCGCCGATCTGCGGCTCTCGGGAGGGTCGCCGTAGGGAATCGGTCAGGCTGTTTCGGCGCCCTGCGGGGTCGGGCGCACGCCCAGGTCGTGGTCTTTGAGGCGGTAGCTGTCGCCCTTGAGGGAAAGGATCTCGGCGTGGTGGACCAGGCGATCGATCATCGCCGCGGCGGTCGCGTCGTCGCCGAAGATCTCGCCCCAGGCCGAGAACGAGTTCGACCCGTACGGAATCAGCTCCAGCTGCAGTTTGCAGTCGAACAGCCGCTCGAGGTTCGTGAACCGGTCCTCCCTCGTCTTCTCCTCGACGAAGTCGATGACGTCGAATGGCTCGAGGAAGCGGACCTGCTTGAGGTCGAACTGCGACCGATGTGTACGCGAGGACTCAGATCCGTACATCCGCGCCCCGAAGTGGCGGCAGACGTCGAAGTACTCCTCGAACGACCGGAAGGGCAGGGGGAAGTCCGCCGGCTCGTCGGAAGTGACGTCCCTCTGCTTCGGATTCAGGTGGACGAGCACGAAGGAGGCGTCGAGATCCCCGGTGAAGAAGGAAGTCCGCGTAGCCTCCCCAGCCGTCGTCGACAAACGCCGCCTGATGGATGAAGTCGACTCCACGCCGCATCGCGTCGACCGTCTCGAGAGCAGCGGTTTCGGTGCCTTGGTCGGTGGCGACGGCGACAGATCGAGCGCTTCATCGAGGACGCGGAGAGCAGGTGGGAGACGTTCGTCACGATCCGGGAGCTCGAGCGCAGCCCGGCCAAGCTCGAGCTGGAGCTCGTCAACGAGAGCGACGAGAACTTCGTCGACGTGGTGCTCGAGGTCACGCTGCCCCTCCCGCGCGGCCGGGTACACATGAGCGACTCGGACGCGGAGGAGTGGCTGAAGCCGCCGACCGAGCCGCCGAAGTGGGGGACCGGGCGGTGGGCGCGCATCCCGAGGGTCAGCCCCGCCGCGCCGACGTCGCCCCGCGCCGAGGTCATAGGGCAAGGCGAAGTGTCGACGCTCGTCCGCTTCGCGCCGATCCAGGTGCGCCCGCGCACGCGGCACACCATGCCGGAGGTGCTTCTGGTGCTGCCGCCCGAGCTGGCGGGCCGGAGGCTCGAGGTTACGTGGCGCGCGACGTCCTCGAGCACACGAGGGCACCGACCCGGGACGGTCGAGATCGACATCGTGGAGCCCAAGAAGGAAGGCCCGAAGGGCTCCGCTCAGGCGTCCTGAAACAGCTGCCGCAGGTGCTCGGCGCCCGACACTTCCTTGACGCGCTTCTGCGTTTTCGGGTCCTTGAGCGGGAGTCGTTTCAAGACCTTCTGACCGTCTTCGCTCACCTCGTCGATCAGTTCGATCCGACCGAAGTCGGAGCCGTGGTGCTCGGCGAAGGTCGCCAGCCCCTTAGCCTTGGCAGCGCTGTCCGCCTGGCTCTGACTGTGGGGCTCGAGCACATCACAGACGATGTGCTGGCCATCGCGCCGGAAGAGCAGGAAGTCGGGGTACATCCCCTGCGCCTCGCCATGGCGCTGATAGCTCAGGCTGAACGCCCACGGCTTCCTCGGCTCGTTCCGTAGCCAACCGATGACCTCATCGCGGGCGAGCTCCTCGCCGAGGACGCGCCGCTCGAGGTTGTTGAGGCCTGCGGCGGCGAATGTCCCGTCGTCTTCGACGAACAGGTGCTTGTCGTGGGGCTCGCCGTCCTTGGTGCCCTCGATCTCCTGCGGCGGCTCCCAGCGCTCGGGGCGATCCGTGGAGGCCTGGCGACGGATCGCTCGGTAGGCCTGACGCTTGTCCTCGGGCAGGTGGTCTACCGCCACCTCGTGTCGGTCGAGCGCCTCTCCCGCGAGCTGCTCGGCGGTGCCTGAGACCGCCTTGCGCACCTTCTCGATCGCCGTGAGCGCGAAGAGCTCCTGCTTGAAGCGACCGATGCGCTCGGTCCGCCTCCTCCTTGGCCCGCCGGCGCAGGTAGGCGCGCGCGACCTCCCCGTCGCCGAGCCGCCGGACCGCCTCCGCATGGGCGTGCTCGACGTTGCGCTCCTCGGCCGCCAGCTTCGAGCGGCTCTCGTTCCGTAACGTTGTCTCGCCGACGGCGACAGAGACCTCGCGCACGTCGATCTTCGCTGCCTCGTCGATGCTCTGCTCGAAGGCGGAGTCATCCGCTCGCCCAGCGCGCTCGGCTACGAGCATGGCGACCAAGGCGTCGCGAAACGCCTTATCAGCTCCCGTCTCGATCTGATCGAGCGCAAGACGCATGCCGAGCCGCACAAGTCGTTTGATCGGCGGCAGCTTGGTCACCCGCTCCACGCGGTAGATCGGCAGGCCCTCAGCGCAGGCGAACGCCTCCTGCAGCGCGGGGTCCCGCTTGAGGGTGACGAGGTTGTTGCCGCGCTTAACCGTGCCGCCCGGCAGGCCGTTCTCGGGATCCGGCTTGCTCAGCCGGTCGATCACGGAGCTGAGGGCCGCCTCGTCGTAGTAGGGCAGGTACAGCGAGACGGAGTTGAGGAAGTCGCGCCCGTCGATCATGCGGGCGAGCGGAGTGCGCACCATCCGGCCGACGAGCTGGGCAATCAGCGTCTCGTCGCGGGCGGTGCGGAAGCTCATCATCACCTCTGCGCGCGGGCAGTCCCAGCCGGTGGTCAGGCTCCGCTTGAAGAAGACGACGCGCAGATGCGGATCACCCTCGATGTCGGGCGGAGCGACGTAGTGAAGGGCGCGCCTCGCGTCTCCGACCTGGAGGGTCCCTCCCTCCTGAAAAGAGTGGGCGACCTCATCGGGTTCGAGCGGACCAAGCTCCCTCTCGATCACCTCAAGGGCCGTGCCGAGGTCCGACTTCGTGATCCGGGTCTTGGTCGCGTCCTCGACCTGGACGACGAGAAGCGGGTGGACGACCGGCTGCGTCTCGTCCTCGGCGTAGCCGCGCCACTTGTACGCGTACTGCTTGAGCCGCCCCGCCGACGCAGCGAGCAGCGTGAGATCGGCGCTGGTCCTCGTCGGGGTGAAAGAGGGTGATCGTCTCCTTGAGCAGCCCGGAGCTCCGCACGTCCTCGGGCTCGACCGTGACCGGGCGCTGCGTCCGCGGCGTGCCGCCGAGGAGCTCGGTGAAGCGCTGCGCCGTGGCGCTGATCCCGCAGACGAGCGGGACGGGCTGGACCTCATCTGAGCCCTTGATGAAGCGCTGGACGATCGTACGGGCCTCCTTGCGGGCCTTGTCGCCGTTGCCGTTCTCGCGCATCCCGCGATGGGCTTCGTCGATCACAAGCCAGAAGGAGCCGGGCCGCTGGCGGCCGGTCTCCGAGATCGTCTCCCAGAGCGTGTGCGCTCGTGTGTCGCCGTGTCGCACGAGGTTGCTCGTGCTACTGAGTTTATGAATGTTCAAGAAGTAGAC
>JACCTJ010000193.1 GCA_013812485.1 Thermoleophilaceae bacterium | reverse complement strand
GGCAGGCGGCTCGCGATCGACTGCTCGGCGCGGCGCTGGAGCTCGGAGTCGAGCGTGGTCTGGACCTTGAGCCCGCCGCCGAAGACCTTGGCGGCGCCGTAGCGGTCGACGAGCTGCTGGGTCACCCAGTCCGAGAAGTAGGGAACCTCGGAGTCGGGCTTCGGCGGATCGATGTCTCCTTCGGCGGGCAGCGCCTCGTCGATCGACTCGCGGTACTGAGCGGGGGTGATCATGCGTTGGTCGCGCATCCGGGCGAGCACGACGTTGCGGCGCTCGCGCGCGGTCTTGGGGTCCTGGATCGGGTCGTAGCTATACGGCGAGGCGATCACTCCGGCCAGCAGGGCCGCCTCGTGCGGCTCGACCACGGCGGCCGCCCGCTCGTTGCGCGCGACCCCGCCGCGGCTCTTGCCGAAGTACGTTCGCACGGCAGACTCGATGCCGTAGGCACCGTTACCGAAGTAGATGGTGTTGAGGTACTGGGTGAGGACCTTGCGCTTCGACCACTGGCGCTCGAGGTGGTAGGCGAGGGCGGCCTCGCGCAGCTTCTGGAAGATCGTCCGCTCGTCCTGGGCCACGAGCGCGTTCTTGACGAACTGCTGGGTGATCGTCGAGGCCCCCTGCACGGCCTCGCCACGCCGGAGGTCGGCCCAGAGTGCGCGCACGATCCCGCGCGCGTCGATCCCCTCGTGCTCGAAGAAGCGCCGATCCTCGATCGCGATGACCGCGTTCTCGATCATCGGGGAGACCTCGCCCTCGCGCACGAGGATGCGGTTCTTCTTGCCCGTGAGCTTGGCGACCTGGCGGTTGCCGGCCAGCAGCACGGAGTTCTGGGCGGCGCGGAACTCGGCCTGGTTGTCGAGCGCCGGCAGGTCGCCGGCGACCGCCATCATCATCCCGAAGACGGTGGACATGCCGGCCAGGCACGCGAGCCCGCTGAGCACCAGCCCTATGCGGATCCAGCGCAGGCGCGTGCCGCTGCGAGAAGGCTTGCGCGGGCCACGACGGCCCCTGAGCTTGCGACGGGGCGGATCGCCGCCTCCGCCTCCGTGCTTGGCCGGCGCCAGCGACGCGGCCTCCGGCTTCGCGCGCCCGCGTGCAGGCGCGTATGCGTCGGTGCTGCGATCGCCGGGCTGCTTGCGCAGGGCGGTGGGAGAGTCGCCGGAGGACGACGCCGGAGCGGTTCCCGCCTTCAGGCGCAGTTCGGCCAGTCGGCCCTTGAGCGCGCGCTCGTCCCGAGCGCTGGCGCCCGAGGTCTTCCCCCGCGCGGGCTTGGGGCGCGGCGGGCGCACCCGCGCGCGCGACGTCGACCCGTTGCCGCCAGCCGGCGATTGGGCCGCCGCCGAGCGACCGGCCGAGGCCGCCCCATTCGCCGGCGGCTGGGCGGCCACGCCCCCGTCGCGGCCGGCAGGCCCACCCGCGACCGCCCGCCGAGGCCGGCGTTCGATGGCCTCCCACTCCCAGGTGCCCATCGTCGCTGCGCCGCGTCGCTCGGGCTTCCTCGCTCGGGCGGACGCTCCGTCGCGGGGCTTTGAGTTCTCGGGAGCCTCGGCGCCGTTACGGTCCGGCGCGCCCTGGCGAGGGGAGGCGTTGTTGCGTGGTGCGCCGCCCTTGCGAGCGAGCGCACTGGCCGGCCCGCGTCCCCCGTTGGCCTCCTCGGGACCTCGCCGCGGCTCGGCGCTGTCTCGCCCGCGCCCGTCCTCGACTCGATCGGCGAGGTCACGCCGAAGCGCGCGTGTGGGCCTGGTGGCGGGCAAGGAGTCGGGCATTCGGCTTTGGGCCACGAGATCGTGGTCCGAGCGCCCGGCGAACGCCTTCACGCGCGCCGCCGGGCCCGGCGCGGGCGGGTCTGAGATCCCTCCCCGCGAGAAGGGCGGCAGTCTAGCATTGCCCTCATGACGGAACGTTCCTCCGCGGACCTGGACTTCCTGCTTCGAAACGCCGTGGAGTCACTCCCCGAGGGCGGTCTCGGCCGCAAGCTCGGGGCCGGCCAGCCTCTGCGGGTCAAGTTCGGGATCGACCCTACCGCGCCCGACGTCCACCTCGGCCACGCCGTGCCGTTGGCGAAGCTGCGTGAGTTCCAGGACCTCGGCCACCTGGTTGTCCTGATCATCGGCGACTACACAGCACGCGTTGGCGATCCGAGCGGCCGGTCGGTCATCCGTCCTCAGCTCGACCCGGCCGAGATCGACCGCAACGCCGAGACATACCGTCGTCAGGCCTTCAAGGTGCTCGACCCCGAGCGCACCGAGCTTCGGCTCAACTCCGAGTGGCTCGAGATGGCCATGGAGGACCTGTTTCGCCTTGCTCGCACCGCCACCGTCGCCCAGCTCCTCGAGCGCGACGACTTCGCCCGCCGGTACTCTGGCGGCGAGCCGATCTCGGTGCTCGAGCTGCTGTACCCGTTGCTTCAGGGCTACGACTCGGTCGCCGTCCGCGCCGACGTCGAGCTCGGCGGCACCGACCAAACCTTCAACCTCCTGCTCGGGCGCGAGGTCCAGACCGCCTACGGCGTGGCCTCGCAGGCCATTCTCACCATGCCGATCCTGCCCGGGATCGACGGCGTGCGCCGGATGTCGAAGTCGCTCGACAACTACGTCGGCGTGGACGAGCCGCCGGCCGAGATCTTCGGGAAGCTGATGCGCGTGCCCGATGACGCCATGGGGCTGTACTACGACCTGTTGCTCGGCGGTCCGCCCGACCCGGCCGCGTCCCCCGTCGTGCAGAAGCGCCGGCTCGCCCACGACCTCACCGCTCGCTTTCACGGGCCCGAGGCCGCCGACGCGGCGGAGGCCCGCTTCGACCGCCTTCACGTCGCGCGCGAGGCGCCGGCTGAGATCGAGGAGGCTTCGCTCCCCGACCAGAACCCGGTCCATCTGCCCGCCCTGATCGGGGACCGCTTCGGACTCTCCCGCGCGCAGGCGCGTCGCCTGCTCGCCCAGGGAGGAGTCCGCCTCGACGGCGCCGTGCTCGGCGCCGACGAGCTCGATCTGCCGGCGAGCCGGCTCGAAGGCGCGGTCCTCCAGCTCGGCAAGCGACGGTTCGTCCGTTTGCGCGCACCGGGCGGGGTGGCCCGCGCGGCTTCGTAGCCACCACACCCGGTACCCGCCCGGCCGGGCGGCGTTGACACCGCGTCCTCGGCGCGCTACTATGTTCGGCCCCCGAGGATCGGCCGCCAGACGGACACAGAGTCTCTTTCACGGCTAGACTCGGGACCAGTGACCTTCGCGGGCGGAAGCCCGCCCGTCGAGGAGCCGCACGGTCTTTGAAAACTCAGCAGCGTGTGCGACCGAGAGCTCATTGCGAGTTCAGGTCGCGCTCAGGTTCGACGCCGTGACCCGATGCCAGCTGGGTAACGGCGATATAGAAGTCAAGACCCGTCAAGTCCGGGTCGGCCCAAGGTGTACGCGGGCCGGCCACAACGGACCTGACAGCTTTCCATCAAGACAGTGACTCGGCGCTCCTTCGGGGCCGCCGGATTTATCACGTAGGTCTTTTACGGAGAGTTTGATCCTGGCTCAGGACGAACGCTGGCGGCGTGCTTAACACATGCAAGTGGAGCGACGAACCGGGCTTCGGCCCGGGGCAAAGCCGCGAACGGGTGAGTAACACGTGGG
>JACCTJ010000178.1 GCA_013812485.1 Thermoleophilaceae bacterium | reverse complement strand
CGGCGACCTCGTACGGCATCGTCGCGTTCGGGAGCAGGATCATGTGGTACGGGTCCTCGTCGAAGAGCGCCTTCAGCTGGCCTCTCGTCTCCTCGGAGGCCGAGGGTTTGAACTCGATCTCGATTCGACCGTGCTCGAGGCCGTGCACAGCGTTCTCGGTCCGAGGGACGTCGGCGTAGAGGCCATCCTCGATCGGGATCTCATTGTGGTCACCCGAGTGAGCTGGGCTCGACTTGTACTTCACGGGCTCCGGCGTATGGGTCTCGCCCTCGCTGCGAAAGCTCTGGGTCGTGCACCCGGCGACCCGCGCGGCTTGGGCGAGGTCGGTGATCCGCTGGGGAGGAACGGGGCTCGAGGGAAAGTCCGCCGGCTCGACCGGCCCGACCGCCTGGCCACCGCTACCTCCGCCACCACCACCCGTGCCACCGTTCCCGCCGGCGAGCGCGACGACGATCACCGCTACGAGGGCTGCGACCCCGAGCACGCCAGCGGAGCCGTACCCGACGAGCCGCTTGCGGCGGGCCCCCGCGGCGGCGGTGCGCTCGCGCTCCTCGCGCTCCTCGCGGAGGCGGGCCTTCTCGTCCTTGCGGCTGGCCATGGTGGTTCTGAGGGTCGCCTTCGGCTCTAAAGGGTCACTAAGCGATGGAGGGCGCGGGGATCGGCTAGCTCGGGGCCACGCGGACCATCACCCTAGCGGCGGCCACCGCCCGCCCGGGCGGTGCGCTCGCCCGCGCCCGTGGCCCCGGTCGCCCGCCGTTGCCCCGCCCGCTCGGAGGCGAAGCACTCGTCGACGAACCCCCCGATCTCCGCCATCAGGCGCGCCGGCGCGAGGCGCAGCTCGAGCAGTGAGCTCGCCCGCAGCAGGCGACCGTTCGCGAGCTCGGAGACGAGCATCCCCGAGTCCGAGAAGGGGTGAATCGGGTCGCGGCTGTGGCCGATCACGAGCGCCGGCGCGTCGATCTCGCGGCGCTCCGAGCGCGGCGGGGCGATCCGCCCGAAGAACAGGCCCTGCAGCACGGCGGCCGAGGGACCGGGATCCTGGCCAAGGGCGTCGAGAGGGATGTCGGCGAGGCGCGAGAGCCCGCGCGGCACGAGCCGCGCGCCGAGCGAGGCCATGCGCGCGAGCGGCTCGCCGAAGGTGAGGCCCACCAGCAGGGGCGTGAAGGCCAGCGCGCACCCGAGCAGAGCGTTGTCGAGCACGGGCATCTCCACCAGGAGGCCGCGGAGGCGCTCAGGGGCCTGCACGGCCGCCTCGAGCGTCGCGTTGGCGCCGAGCGAGGTGCCGCCGATCACCGCCCGGTCGACCTCGAGGTGGTCGAGCAGGGCGATCGTCTGCTCGCCGAACAGCGGCATCGAATAGCGCCACATGTCGCGCGGGCGGTCCGAGGCGCCGTGGCCGAGCAGGTCGAGACAGATCACGCGGTACCCGCGCGCCGCAAGCGCCGCGGCCACAGGCGCCTGCATCCGGCGCGAGAGCAGCAGCCCGTGCAGGAGCACGACGACCCGCGGGCCCTCGCCGTACTCGTCGTAGACGAGCCGGTGGCCCGCGTGGGTCAGCGCGCTGGTGCGTGGGGGCGACACGGAGGAGGAAAAGGGTGCAACGCCTGCTCGGAGGACTCTTCGCGCGGCTCAACCTAGAGGACGGGGCGGCGGCGTCCGCGCGCGGTCAGGCCGCCCGCCGATAGCGGCAGAGAGCCCGGTCGCCCCGACGGGCTGGAGGGTGCCGGTGCAGTGTCGTCAACGGCAAGGTGCACGGGAGCGAGGTCGAGCCGCGGCTGCTGGTCCATCTGCTGCGCAACGGCATCCGGTTGACCGGCACGCACGTCGGCTGCGGCACGTTGGGGCGGCGTGCACGTCGACACCGACTTCACGATCACGGGGCGGCTGGCCCGCTTCGGTCGCAGCGGCATGATCCAGGACACCTCGAAGCGCCTGTTCGGCGAGTTCGCGGCGTGCCTGCAGGAGGAGCTGAAGCGCAGCGGGGACCCGGCGGCGACAGCGCCCGCCACCTCCGAGGGGGCACATTCGCCCTGGAGCGCCGACGCCGCGCCGGCTCAGCCCCGGCCCGCCACGGCGCAGGCCCCGTCGGTGGTGCCCACGCGATCCTCCGCGCCCCTCAGCGGCCTCGGCCTGCTCCTGTCGGTGCTCCGGGACCGGATCAGGCGCCTGCTCGCTCGACGGCGCGGCTCGAGGAACGACAGGTCGCGCTGAGGACGGCGACCCCGGCCGCGCCGGACGGCGCCGCCGCGCGCGCCGAGGCGGGACGATGGAGCTAGCCGGGCTCGAACCGGCGACCTCCTGATTGCGAACCAGGCGCTCTCCCAGCTGAGCTATAGCCCCGTGGGGCGCCCCCGAGAACCCGTGGGCGCGATGCGCACGGATGGTAGCGCGCCGTCCGACCCGCGGTGACGGCCGGGACGCGCCTCCGCGGTAACCTCTAGGTCGGCGGACGCTCGGAGGTCGCCGGGGTTTGCCACCCCGGTCCCATCATGAGCTTCCGCAACCGTCTTCACCTCCTCTGGGCGATCGTTCTGATCGCCCCGGTCGTCGCGGTTGTCGTGCTCGCC
>JACCTJ010000171.1 GCA_013812485.1 Thermoleophilaceae bacterium | reverse complement strand
CGGGGATCTCGCCGGCGAAGTCGATGTAGTCGAGGGGATGGTCCTCGACGTGGACGGCCAGGTGGTTGCGCTTGGGGTCGGGCGGGATGCCCTTCGGCACGGCCCAGGAGACGAGCACGCCGTCGCGCTCGAGGCGGAGGTCCCAGTGCAGGCGGCGGGCGTGGTGCTCCTGGACCACGAAGCGCGGGAGGTCCTCCTCCGCCGAGACCGGGTCCTCCCCCGAGCTCACGCCGGGTTCCGGCGTGGCGCGCGGGTCGCGCTTGGCGCGGTAGGCGCCCAGACGCTCGGTCGGGTCGCTCACCCGCCCGCCCGCTCGGACAGTTCACGATCGGCCACGAGATCGAGGCCGCGCGACCGGAAGCCGACCGCGTCGAAGAGCACGGTCACGCGCCCGTCACGCGTGCCCAAGGGGCGTGTGGCGACGACGACCTCGATCTCGCCGGGGTGCCGGCGTCAGGCTCGGTCGACCACGCCCTCGGCGCCCTCGCGTGCGGCGCAGTGGGCGCAGCAGAAGAACCTGCCGCCCGCCTCGACCCCGTGGCCGATGACCCGCACGCCGCAGTGCTGGCAGTTCGGAGCGAGCGCGTGGATGGCGCACTCGAAGCAGTCGAAGGTATGTGTCGCACCCGCGGCCGCCACCTCGATCGCCTTGTCGTAATCGTTGCCACAGACCTCGCACTGCGCCATCGGGTCTCCTTTCTCGGGAACATTCCGCTTCCCCGCCGCTCCGCGCGCCGAAACCGGCCGCTCAGCGCGACGAGCGCCCGACGCCGGTGAGGAACTCGCGCACGCGCAGCGGCCCACCCGTGCGTGGTGAGAGCGGCGGCGTCTCGATGCCACGGGACTCCCGCATCCCCTCGAGCAGCTCGAGTAGGGCCTCGCCGCTCGAGCGCTGCGGCGCCCAGCCGAGCTCGCCGCGCGCGCGGGAGACGTCCATGATGGGCACCCCGAGCGCGATGTCGAGCCAATCCGGCGAGGTCGGCTGAAGGTGGGCCCGCCAAGTCAGATCTGCACCCGCGCGCAGGGCCGAGGCCGGCACGGGCACGGGTCGCGCCCCGAGAAGCCGCCCCAGCTCCGGCGGATCGAGCACCGGCTCCGCGGCGACGTTGAAGGCCCCGCGGGCCTCGCCGGTCACCGCGAGGGCGTAGGCCGCGGCGACGTCGAGCGAATGCACGCCCTGAAAGCGCAGGCCTTGGGTGTCGGGGACGATCGGGATGAGCGCGCGGCGGAGCAGTGAGGTGGGCAGGAGCGGCCCGGCGAACAGGCGCCGAATCCCGGACCCGGCCGCACCCTTGAAGATGAGCCCCGGACGCAGGCGCACCACGCGCATGTCCGGGAACGCGAGCTCGTGGCGGTCGAGCAGGCGTTCGACCTCCGACTTCTGGCGCGAGTAGACCGCCGAGGCGATGCCGTCGGTCGGCCAGCTCTCGTCGACCGCGTGCTCCTTCGGGCCGGGTGAGTACGCGCCGACCGACGACGCGTAGACGAGCGCCGGCACACGGGCCTCGCCCGCGGCGCGGAAGACCCGCCAACTGCCGTCGACGTTGGCGCGGCGGGTCGTGCGCGGGTCGCGGGAGGGCTGGATCAGCCAGGCGAGATGGACGACGGCATCGGCGCCCCGGAAGTGGGAGACGAGCTCGTCCTCGGCCACGTCGGCGGCGACGAACGTCGTCTTGGCGAACTCGGCCTCGGGGAGACGACGGACGACGCCGAGGATCGACTCGACGCTCTCGCTCTCGCCGAGGACGCGCAGCAAGCTGGTGCCGACATTCCCGGTGGCGCCGGTGACCACGACCCGCATGGGGGCCTGAGTACCCGTGCGAGGCGCCCGGAAACGTCGTCGGTCGTCCACGAGCCGCGCGGGTACGCCGCGGCGAGAGCGTTCCGCGCTCCCCGGGGCGGGAGCGGGGGCGCGCTAAGACCTGCCGAGCGGTGTCTCGTCGAGATCCGCCCGCAGGTCCTCGAGCGACTCGAACACGCAAGCCGCGCCCGCCTCGCGCAGCTGCTCGGCGGCGAACCCCCCCGTCAGCACCCCGATGCTCTCGATGCCGGCGCGACGCGCCGCCTCGCAGTCCCAGACCGAATCGCCGACGAGAACGGCGGCCGGACCATCTTCCGTGTCCTCGCTCGCGAGGGCCGCCTCGACCAGATCCGGAGCCGGCTTCGTCGCTTCGACGTCGCCCCCGGTCGTCCAGCCGTCGACGATCTCACGCACGCCGAGCAGGTCGAGGTAGTGGTCGACCTCGTCGGGCTTGGCGGAGCTCGCGAGCACGACCCGGTGACCGCGGCCCTGGAGCTCCTCGACGAGCTCGCGGGCGCCCGGAATCGCTGCCACCTCGTGGATGAGCTCGAGGTAGAGCGGCGTCTCAGCCGCGCGCACCGCATCACCGTGCTCGCGCTCGCCCTCCTCGCCGGCGAGGTCGGCGACGAGCTTCTCCCCGCCCATCCCCATGCGCCTGTGAATCTGCCACAGCGGATAGGTGAGGCCCCGCTGGCGCAACGCCCGGTACCAGGCGATCGCGTGGTGATAGTTCGTGTCGGCCAGGGTCCCGTCGATGTCGAGGATGGCGAGCGACGGCACGAAGCAAGACCTGCCCGAGCCTGGCCACGGCGAAACGCTCATTCGGCTCGGCGCGCAGGCGCGGCACCCGTCTAGACTGTCTGGACTCGATCCGGAGTGGCGAAGGGGTTCCGCGCGATGCAGGAGATGGTCATCTACGGCGTGAGCTTCGATATGGTCGGCAAGCAGCCGATCGTGCTTCTGAAGACCCGCGAGGGCAACAAGTTCCTGCCGATATGGATCGGCCACCCCGAGGCCGCCGCGATCCTCATGCGCCTTCAGGGGGCGAGCACGCCGCGGCCCATGACGCACGACCTCATGAACGACGTGCTCTCCGAGCTCAACGTCTCCTGCGCGCGCGTGTCGATCACCGAGCTGCGCGAGAACACCTTCTTCGCCTCGATCACTCTCAACCTGGACGGCAAGGAGGTCGAGATCGATTCCCGGCCCTCCGACGCCCTGGCCCTGGCGGTGCGCACGAGCGCCTCGATCTTCGCCGCCGAGGACGTCATCGCCGAGTCGGCGATCGAGTTCGAGCACGAGGTCGAGGAGCAGGAGGAGGTCGTCGAGAAGTTCAAGGACTTCCTCGAGAACGTCTCGCCCGAGGACTTCGCAGGCGGCGAGGGTGGCGGGCGCGGGCGCGGATAGCGCGGCGGATCCCGAAATCGGTCTGCGGCTGGAGTCAGCCCGCCGCGCCCACCGGCCCGCGCTCGAGCGCCAGCTCCACGATCCGGCCGATCAGCCCGTCGAGCCCAAGGCCTTGGGCCTCTGAGGCCTGCGGCAACAGACTCGTTTCGGTCAGGCCGGGGATGGCGTTGGCCTCGAGCACGAACAGCTCATCGCTCGTCTCCTCGAGCATGAGATCGACGCGCGCGAAGCCGGAGAGCCCCAGCAGCGCGTAGGTGGCGAGCGCCAGCTCGTGGGTGCGCTCCGTGAGCGCAGGCGACAATTCTGCCGGGCATACGAAGCTCGTGCGACCGATCTCGTAGCGCGCCTCGAAGTCGTAGAAGTCCTCGTCGCGCGGGACCGCCTCGACGATCGGCAGCGCCGTCGGTCCGCCGGCACCGTCGAGGATCGAGACCGCGAGGTCGCGACCGCGCACGTGTCGCTCGAGCAGGACGCGGTCGGCGTAGGAGAACGCGGCCACGAGGGCGGCGGGGACGTCGGCGGCGGCGCGGGCGAACTTGATCCCCAGCGCCGAGCCGCCGGTCGCCGGCTTGGCCACGATCGGGAAGGAGAGGCGCTCCTCGACGGCCGGTAGGGCGTCGCCGGCGCCGAGCTCCTCGAAGGCGGTCTCGGCCAGGGCGAAGAACTCCGGCGTGGGCAGCCCGGCTTCGAGCAGCAGGTGCTTGGTCAGGATCTTGTCCCACGAGCGCAGGCAGGCGAGCACGCCCGA
>JACCTJ010000170.1 GCA_013812485.1 Thermoleophilaceae bacterium | reverse complement strand
GGCCTATCCGGCTCTACCAATGGCTGATATCGCCGCTGCTCGGGCCGCGCTGCCGCTACCACCCGACCTGCTCCGCCTACGCGGTGGACGCGATCAGATCGTTCGGCATACTGAGAGGACTGGTGCTCGCGGCCTGGCGCGTGGTTCGTTGCAACCCGTGGAGCCTCGGCGGCATCGACCGCGTCGAGGAGCAACGGCTCTTCCGTTCTCGCGCCGCGCGACCGAGGCCGACCCCACCGTCCACGTGAACCTGTGACTCCCGTCGTCGCCAACATCCTCCAGCCGCTGATCGACGTCGCCGACGTCATTCTTCAGTTCTGGCACAACACAGTCGGTCTGAGCTGGGGCTGGTCGATCGTGATGCTGACCGTGGTGGTGCGGATCGCGATTCTCCCGCTCACCTACAAGGGCGTCAAGGGCATGCAGAACATGCAGCGGCTCGCGCCCGAGATGAAGAAGCTCCAGGAGCGCTACAAGGACGACAAGCAGCGCCTCAACGAGGAGATGATGAAGTTCTACCAGGAGCACGGGTTCAATCCCGCCTCCTCGTGCCTACCGCTGCTGCTGCAGATCCCGTTCTTCATCTCGCTCTTCTACCTGCTGCGCGCCGACCAGTTCAAGGCGGATATCCGCGGCGAGGAGAGCTTCCTCTTGATCGACAACCTGGCCCAGCCCGAGACCGGGCTTGTGCTCGTGACGCTGATCCTGCTCTACGTGGCCACGCAGCTCGCCGCGAGCCTGGTCACCGCCGTGAGCGGCGACCGCAACCAGAGGATCCTCGTCCTCGTCCTGCCGCTGATCTTCATTCCGATCCTGATCAACTTCGAGGCCGGGCTGCTCGTGTACTGGATCACCACCAACGTATGGACCTTCGGGCAGCAGCTCGCAGTGAAGAAGTTCCTGCCCGCGCCCGAGCCGCTCAGCTCCGGCGACGGCGACGACAAGGCGACCGCCGGGGACGGGAAGGCCGGATCCACGCAGGGCGCGGGCGGCCTGCGTGGCCTGCTGGACACGCTCAAGGGTTCGGCGGCGGCGAGCGGCGGCAACGGAGCGTCCGCGACCACCGAGCGAGCTCCCTCGGGCAAGGCCGGCGCCGCGGCGGCCACCACCAACGGCGGTCCCCGCCGCCCGCCGCCCCATGCGCCGCGCAAGAAGAAGAAGCGCTCGGGCCGACGGCGATGACCGATGGCGGTGAGGTGCCGCGCCTCGAGCCGGAAGAGCTCTCGCTGCCGGAGGAGCCTGCTGCCCGCGCCGCCGCCGTGGTCGAGGCGGTCGTCGCCGCGCTCGAGGTCGGAGGAGGCGTCCGCGTCGCCGAGAGCGACGACGAGATCCAGATCGCCGTCGAGGGCGAGGATGACCCCGCACTCCTGATCGGCAAGCACGGGGCAACGATCGATGCGCTTCAGCACATCGCCGCGCGGGCGGCCTTCCCCGGCGGCGAGCGGGATCGTAAGCGCGTCGTCATCGACGCCGGTGGTTACCGCGAGCGCCGCCAGGGCGCCCTCGAGCGCGCCGCCGACCGCGCCGCCGAGGAAGCGCTCTCGTTTGGTCGGGCGGTCGATCTCGATCCGATGAACTCGTTCGAGCGCCGGATCGTCCATACCCACCTCAAGGATCGAAGCGACGTCGAGACCCACAGCGAGGGCGACGAGCCCGATCGGCGGCTGGTGGTCAGCCCGCGCGACGAGGCCGCCGCGGCTACCTGAGCGTTTCCCGTGAAACGGTGGCGGCGCTGGCTCGCCGCTACCGGCTCCCGCCCGCGGCGGCTCGCCGCCTCGAGCTGCTCCTCGACGGGCTGGCCGCCGAGCCCGATCCGCCGACCACCGTGTCCGAGCCGAAGCGGGCGGTCGAGACCCATCTCGCCGACAGCCTCAGCGGGCTCGAGATCGACCGGCTCCGCTCAGCGCCGAGGATCGTGGACCTCGGCGCCGGCGCCGGATTTCCCGGACTTCCCCTCGCCGTCGCGTTGCCGAACGCCCGCGTCGACCTGGTCGAGGCGGGACGGCGCAAGTGCGAGGTGATTGAGCGCCTGGGCGGTGCGGCTGAAGCGGCCAACGCCCGGGTGGTGACCACGCGCGTCGAGATCTGGGCGCTCGGGGAGGGCGCGGCCGCCTACGCGGCGGCCACCGCACGGGCGCTCGCCCCGCTCTCGGTGCTCTGCGAGTACGCGGCACCCTTGCTGGAGCCGGGCGGAGCGCTCGTGTGCTGGAAGGGGGCTAGAGACGCCGAAGAGGAGTCGGCTGGCGCGGCGGCCGCGTCGCAGTTGGGTCTCCGGCCCGCCGAGGTCAGGCGCGTCGAGCCGTTCCCCGGCGCCCGCAGCCGCCATCTGCACGTGTTCGTGAAGGCCGGACCCACTCCGGCGCGCTTCCCTCGCCGACCGGGCATCGCGGCCAAGCGACCACTCGCGCGTTAGCGCTCTGGCGCGTGTCCGCGAGCAGGAGTTCCGACCGACACGGCGAATACCTTGAGCGCGTGGGTGAGATATACGCCATCGCCAACCAGAAGGGCGGGGTCGGCAAGACGACGACCGCCGTCAATCTCGCGGCCTGCGTGGCCGAGGCTGGCTATTCGACCCTGCTCGCCGACATGGACGCGCAGTGCAACGCGACCGTCGCCCTCGGCGCAGCCAAGGATCTCGAGCCGTCGGTCTACTCCTGCCTGAGCGGCGAGGTCGAGCTCAGCGACGCCGCGCACGAGACGAACGTGCCGAACCTCTGGCTCGCCCCCTCGACTCCCGATCTCGCCGGGGCGAACGTCGAGCTGCCCCGGCTGCCGGGCTCGGAGACGCGGCTTCGGGACTCGCTCGGCGCGGTGCGCGAGCAGTACCTGTTCACGCTGCTCGACTGCCCTCCGTCGCTGGGGCCGCTGACCGTGAACGCTCTGGTCGCCGCCGACCGGGTCATCGTGCCGGTTCAGACCGAGTACTTCGCGCTCGAAGGGCTGGCCGGCCTGCTCGACACCCTCACGCTGATCCAGCGCGAGCTCAACCCGCGCCTGCGGGTCGCGG
>JACCTJ010000107.1 GCA_013812485.1 Thermoleophilaceae bacterium | reverse complement strand
GCGCTTCGCCGTCGAAGCGCAGCTCGACGTAGGGATCGTCCTCGAAGATCACGAAGTCGTGCTCGGCGGCCAGCTCGATGAGGCGTCGGCGCTTCTCGAGCGAGAGCGTGCACCCGGCCGGGTTGTGGAAGTTGGGGATGATGTGGGCGAGCTTCGGGCGCGCCCCGTCGCGGAGCACGCGCTCGAGCGCCTCGACGTCGATCCCGTCCGACTCGAGCTCGACGGGGATGATGTCCGCGCCCATGTCGCGCAGCGAGAGCAGCGTGCGGTCGTAGCTCGGCGCCTCGACGACGACCTGGTCGCCGGCCTCGAGCAGGTGCCGGAAGAGGAAGGCGTCGGCCTGCATCGAGCCGTTGGTGGCCACGATGTTCTCGGGCGCGAGCTCCTGCTTATCGGCGATCCACTCGACGAGCGGCGGATAACCCGCCGAGGTGCCGTAGGCGAACGCGCCGGCGGGGTCCTGCTCGAGAGCTCGGGCAGCGGCGGCGCGGAGCTCGTCGACAGCGATGATGTCGAGCGAGGGGGCGCCGCGGGCGAAGGAGATGGAGTCGGGGGCCACGCTCGGGAATCTATCTAGCGCAGAGTCAGTCCGGGCATCGGGAAGTGGCGACGATTGTTGGTGACGAGTGCGACCGAGCGGTCGAGCGCCGTCGCCGCGAGCACCGCGTCGACGAGGTCGGTGCCGTGACTCGACCCGAACCGGCGACGAAGGCGGCCGGCGTGCTCCGCCGTCGAGAGCTCGAGCGGTACCGGATCGAAATCGGCGAGGAGGCGATCGACGGACTCATCGTCGCCACTGGCGCCGGCGCGCAGCTCGGCCGCGGTCAACACGGAGAGAAGCCGGGGACCGCCACCGGCCGCGGCATCGATTCGCGCTGGAATCTCACGGTCGCCCCGCAGGGCCTCGATGAGGACGTCGGCATCCACGAGCGCACCAACCATCTCAGTAGCCGAGCCGGCGAGCGCGCTCGTCGAGTCCCGAGCGGACGATGGCGGGCGGGGACTCGTCTCGCCAGCTACCAACCCACACGTCAGCTACCTCGGCGAGCGGCCGGATCTCGCGCTCCCGGCGTGTCAGGTAGACGTCGAGCGCCTCACGCACGACCTCGGCCATCGTCCCCCCGTCGCGGGCGCGCGCCCGGTCGATGCGCTCTCGAAGCTCGTCGTCGAGGTAGATCTGGGTGCGCCGGGCTGCCATCTCCACCTCAGTGTACATCTTACAGGGATGTATAGTGCCTCCGCGGCTACAGCCGATCCGCTACCGCCCGCAGCTCGACCGTGCTGCTCGCCTTCACGCTGCGCGCGAACGGCTGAGCGGGCTGCAGAGCGCGGGCGTGGCCTCGGCGCTCGTCGGCGTCGTGATGGTGTGGATGCGTTACGGCGAGTCAACATGGACGCCGAGACGGGCTGGCCCCCGGCGTTCGTATCTGGCGCGGGTTGGCGTCGCGGAAGCCAAAGCCCGCGGCGGTCAGCGCAGCATACGAAGGAGGAGGACCAGCCCATGCCGGACTCCGAAGCGCGGCTACTCGAACCAGGCCAGACGACAACGGCGACTGATCGTTCGCGCATGGCTCTAGCCAGCCGAGGCAGCCAAGTCGACGTCGGTGTCGACCTCGTCCACAGCCGAGATGTCGTCCGTCAGGGCTTTGGACTTTGGACCGGCGACGCGGTCACCAGCGCCCGCCCGCGGCGCGCTCGCGCTGACGCGGGCGCGCGTCGTCGTAGGCATGCTCGCAGCGTCTTGATCGAGCGTCGTCTGCCGGCCGACCACGGCCGCGGCAAGACGTTTCTCGGCGACATCGACGTACTTCTCGCTGATGTCGAAGCCGAGGCAGCGACGTTCGAGTTCTACGGCCGCGATGGCCGTGGTGCCGGCACCCACAAAGGGATCGAGCACTAGATCGCCCTTGCGGCTGGTCAGTGCGATGCATCGTCCCGCAAGTGCCAGCGCGAACTCGGCGCCGTGTCCGTTCTTGCCCGTCGACGTCGGCAGGCACCAAACATCGGTGATCTTCTCCGCGGACTCGTAGAGCGTGTTCGGACCGCCGAGCTTCGCCGACAGGGCCTGCCATGCGCTCTTCTCGAACAGCGGCGCGCGCCCGATCGAGAGGTGCAGCAGGTACTCAGCCTGCCGCGACACCCGGCTCTTCCCGGGCTCAGGCGGCGACGCGTGCTTGCGCCACGTGATGAAGCTCTTGAGCTTGTACCCGATGCGCGATGCTCGCTCCGCAATCCTCGGAGGAATGGAGCTGAGTTCGGTGTCATCGAGGTACATGTGACCAGCGCTATGGCGACAAGCGCCGTGCTCGGTCCATCCCTTCCGGCTTCCGGGTACCTCACTCATGGCGTCGAGTCGCTCGCGGGCATTTCCTCGGATAGGCGTGCGGGTGTTGTAGGTGTCCATGATGTTCCACCACACCGACCCGTTTGCGGCGACGGCGGGCTTCATCAGAAACAGCAGCTCGACGGTGTGGCGGATGAACCCTTCTGGCGTCTGCTCGAATCCGTACGGGCAGCTCTCCCCGTCGGCCCACACGACGCTGCGTTCGTTCTCGTACACGCGCATTCCCCAGTACGGCGACGAGGTCACGACGCACTGAACCGACCGAGCATCGAGTCGCGGCAGGAGGTCTTTCGCGTTGCCGACGACGAGCGTGGCGTCGCCTATATCCCTCGATGACCCCTGGCCGTGTTCGTGCCCGGCGCGACGTTCTTCGTCGGCGACTCCCACTACGCGCAGGGCGATGCCGAGGTGGCTGACCGCCCTCGAGGCGCCGCTGCGCGGCACTTCCGACTGACGGTGCTGAAGGCCGGCTCGCGCCAGTGCCGGCCGAAGGAGGCCGGCTGACCATGCCTTTCGGAGAGACCGCCGAACTGGATGCGGGTTGGGCTGAACGCGGACCTCGACGCGGCGATGAAGCAGTCCGTGCGCCCCAGGCGATCTCCTTCCTCGGCGCGGACCTCGAGATGCCCCGGGCCACGGCCTACGCCTACCTCAGCGCGATCAGCGACTTCGTGGTCTCGCAGGTCGCGGACGGCACGAAGGGTGCGCACGGGGCTGATCCGTCGCTCGGACCTCGTCCGAACATAGGTCCTGGACAGGACGCCTAGGAGGCCGCCGCCGCGCCCGACAACTCCGCCGCCAGCTCGGCAACCTCCGTCGGCGTGCGCCCGACGCGCGCGCCCTGGGCCTCGAGCGCCTCGGCCTTGCCCTGCGCGGTGCCGCTCGAGCCCGAGACGATCGCGCCGGCGTGACCCATGGTCTTGCCCGGCGGCGCGGTGAAGCCCGCGATGTAGGCGACGACCGGCTTCGACACGTGCTCGGCGATGTAGTCGGCGGTGCGCTCCTCCTCG
>JACCTJ010000197.1 GCA_013812485.1 Thermoleophilaceae bacterium | reverse complement strand
CGCCCTCGCGACTCGCCGCCTCGGCCGCTCTGGTCCCCTCCTCCTCCGCGGCGGCGCCGTGCTCGGCTTCCTCGACGACGCTCTCGCCGGTGTCGGGGGCGAGCGAGGGTCCGGAGCCGTTGCCGGGGGTGCCGGCCACGCCGGCGTCGCCGTCGCTGGCGGGAGTCCCGCCGCCCTCGGGGCGGTGGGCGGTGGGGCGTTCGGCGCCGTCGTCGCTCGAGGTGGCCGCCCCGTTGCCCGCCGCCTCGACGTCGCCCGCGGTCGCGCCTACCGCGACCTGGGCCAGTACCGTCCCCACCGGAACGGTCTCGTCGGGCTCGACCAGGATCTCGGTTATCACCCCATCGGCGGGGGCGGGCACCTCGGCGTCGACCTTGTCGGTCGAGACTTCGACCACGGTCTCGTCGGCCTCGACCTCGTCCCCCACCTGCTTGTGCCACTCGAGCACGGTGCCTTCGGTCACCGATTCGCCCATCTGGGGCATCCTGATCTCGAGGTGAGGGCTCGCCATCGGCGTCTAGACACTCTACCCGCCCAGCCGAGTCCGACGCGCCACGATGCGAGGCGATGACCAGCGCCTCCGGCTCGGGTCGCGCACCCGCTCGTCGGCGCAGGCTCTGGGGGTGTGGGCTACGAGGACGAGGCCCCCGCGAACGAGGAGCTTCACGCCCGCGGTCCCGGGCGTGCGGGCCCACCTCGGCGTCGAGCCCGCCCAGGCTGAGCTGGCGGCCGCTCCACCGCGCCCCGCGAGCGCGCGTGCACGCCTACGGGCGCTCCTACCGCGACATCGTGCGCGCCTTGCGGGAACGCGCTACCTGACGACCCGAAAGCCCGTCGGCCGGGTGCGATTGGCGAGGTGGCCGGGCGGGTGCCCGTCGAAGCGCGCGACAAAGGTGTAGTCGCCGGGCCGTGGAGGCCTGTAGGCGAAGCCGTAGTGAACCTCTCGGTCGAGGGGCAGCCTCCGCTCCCCGACGACGGCGCCATTGCGCCGCACGACGACCGTGACGGGAAGACCTGCGTGGGAGTGGTGGGATACGAGGCCGGTGACCGCGCGGCTCCGACCGAGCTTCAGGTCGGTCCGTCCCACCTTGAGGGTGATCCGAGGCTTCTGCTCGACCACGGCCAGCGGGCTCATCGCCGAGTCGCTTCCGGCCGCGTCGCCGACGAACCGAGCCCGGTAGTCGGTGGTCCACTCGGGCCTCGCCCCCTCGAGGCGGAACGTCCCGTCGGGGGCGACCGCAACGCCCTCGTCGGGCTGACCCGGCACGCGGGTGAACGCCGGGCGCACCCACGGGCGGCGGTACAACAGGACCCGGCGGCGGGCGAGCGGTCTTCCGCCGACGGAGGTGAGCCTGCCCCGCAGCGTCGTGGTACCCGGCCAGGTGAGGCGCGTGCGAGACGCCGACAGGGTGAGCCTGGTGTCGCTTCGCAGGAGAACGGAGATGTCGTCGGACTCACGGTTCGCCGTGGCGAGGTCGGCCCTCCCGTCGCCGTCGAGGTCGTCGCCCGCGACGGCGACCGGACGGGTGCCCACGGCGTGGTCGCTCGGCTTCCCGAAGCTGCCGTCCCCGCGGCCGAGCAGGATCGAGGCGCTGCCCGGGTACTCCTTCTTGTCGACGTACCTGGTGTTGGCGTTGTTGACGGCGGCCAGATCCTGCCGGCCGTCAGCGTCGAAGTCGGCGACGGTGAGGGTGAAGGCGGCGACACCCTTTCCCTGCTCTGCGACGCGCGCGAAGGTCCCGCTGCCGTTGCCCAGGAAGACCGAGATGCTCTTGCTGTCGAGGTTGCCGACGGCGAGGTCGGGATTGCGGTCGCCGTTGAAGTCGCCGGCGGTGACGTCGAAGGGGGTCTTGCCTACGCGATAGTTCGCGCCGGCTCGGAAGCGGCCGTCACCGTTGCCGGGGAGGATCGAGAGGTTGTTCGACGCGCGGTTCGCGACTGCCAGGTCGAGCCTGCCGTCGCGGTCGAAGTCGGCGCTGTCAAGGTCGTAGGCGTCGCCGTCCTCGCCGGCGGCGAGCCGGTTGCCGGCCGCGAAGGTGAGGGCCGCTGCGAAGGAGCCGTCACCGCGGCCGAGGTAAACGCCGACCGTGTCGTCTCGGCGGTTGACGACCGCCAGATCGGCATGGCCGTCGCGATCGAGGTCGCGGGTGATGAGGTTTCGCGGCTGCTCGCCCGCCGGATATCGGGTGGGCGGACCGAGGCCCCCGCGGCCGTCGCCCCTGAGCACGAGGACGGC
>JACCTJ010000133.1 GCA_013812485.1 Thermoleophilaceae bacterium | reverse complement strand
GGCGGGAGCAAGCCTGAATCGGCTGTGCACAGCCAGCGACAGGGGGATCGCCACCAGCGGGGGCGTGGCGCTTCTCGCGCAAAGCGGAAGCGCGGCTGAACTCGAGGGTGCCCCGGCGCGCGTGGTCTGCCCTCGACGGTCGTCAGCCACGGGCGCCTGCTCCCCGGGGACACGTTCTTCGAAGCCGGAGAGTCGACCACCGTCCCGATTCTCACCTCGGTCCCCAAGGACAAGTACCAAGCGCTGTTCCTCAACGGGGTGATCTTGGTCGGACGCGGCAAGGCGCTCGGGCTCCTACCTTGCGCCCGGCGGTGATCGCTGCGCGCCCGAGCGCCTGGGCCAAATTGCTCTTGCCAACCCCGGCGGGCCCGGCGAGGCAGAGGTTCTCCTTGCGCTCGAGCCATTCGAGCGAGGCGAGGAACTCGAAGGTCGGGCGCGGCAGCGAGGAGGCCGTGCGGTCGAATCCGTCGAGGGTCTTGGGTGCGGGGAAGCCGGCGGCCTTCAGGCGGGCGCGGTCGTTGGAGGCCTCGCGCGAGGCGATCTCCTCGCGGACCAGGGTCTGAAGCAGCTCCTCGGGGCGCCAGCGCTGGGTCCTGGCGGTCTGCAAGAGCTCGGGCGCGAGCTCGCGCATCCCGCGTAGGCGCAGGCGCCTCAGCCCGGCTTCGAGCTCGGGGTCGAGCGCCTGGCTCATGCTCGCCCGAGGCGGTAGTCGGCGAGCGAGCGAACCGCGACCTTCGGGAGGCCCTCGAGCCTGAGTGGGTCGGCGTCTGAGACGACCTGCGGCGGGGAGGCCCTGAGCCCGTCGGCGATCGAGACGAGGTCGCCGTGCGCGAAGCGCCCGAACTCACTCGCGCGCCCGAGTGCCGCGCGGACCTGCTCTTCGCCACGCGTGCGCGCGAGTCCGAGTGCCTCCTCGAGGCGCTCGTGCAGCCGTGCGGTGCCCGCCGCGGCGGCCGTGCGCAGGTAGTCCTCGGCCTCGGAGCCGAGCGCCAGGAAGGCGCGCTCTGCGGGCGTGCGCGGTCGCAGCGCCCGCACGCCGGTCGGCGCCGGGCTCGGGTAGTGCTGATCGGCGATCGAGCACTCCCCCGGGGCGAGCAGCGCGTGCTGGGCGACCGGGACGCCCTCGTGGATGACGACGACGTCGCGATCTGAGGCCTTGACCTGCACCGCGCGGCCGACCAGGCGGTGGGGGACCGAGTAGCGCGCCGAGGCAAAGCGCACCGTCGAGAGGCGGTCGACCTTGCGCTCCTCACCGCAGGCGACGGCCGGGCGCTGGGCGGGCAAGCCGCGAAACAGCGGGCGCTCTGAGGCGAGCCGCTCGGCCGGTCGCGCCCGTGTCTCGTAGTGGATCTCGCCGTTGACCTCCTGACACCACGCGGCGGCCGCACGGTTGGCCTCGTCGAGCGATGAGAAGCCCTCGTAGGGGATCAGGTCGGACTTCGTGAAGCGCACGAGCGCCTCGACCTTGCCCTTCGACTCGGGGTCCTGGCGCTCGGTCGTGCGGGGAGCGAAGCGATAGTGCGCCGCCAGGCGAACGAGCTCGGGGTTCAGCACCGCTGCTCCGGCGAGGTGGGTGCTCGCGACCGTCTTCGGGTTGTCGAAGAGCACTCGTGCGGGGACCCCGCCGACCGACTCGAAGCTGTGCGCGAGGCCGACCGCGAGCGCCCCGAAGCGCTCCGAGCAGGAGAAGCTCACCGTGCGATAGCGCGAGAAGCCGAGCACCGCCGAGAAGAACGACAGCTTGCGCGGCCCGGCCGGCGTCGGGACCGTTCCCGCCGCCCCCCAGTCGCAGAGCAGCCACTCGCCGGGCCCCGACACCCACGGTCGGTAGACCCGTCCCTCGAGCGCCTGCTTTCTCCGCCACGCAACCTTGGCCTGGGCGACCGCGCGGCGCAGCGAGCGCTCCGAGCCTCCATAGCCCGCCGCGCGCACGATCCGCATCAACCGCCGTGCGGTGATCTTGGCGTGCGTCTGCTCGACCCGCTCGGCGATCAACTGGGCGAAGTCGTCGGTCACCCGCGAGCGATGCAGCGCCGGCGCGAGCTGACCGGCCTCGCCGGCTGCCTCGACGTAGCGCTTGACCGTCTTGTGGTCGCAGCCGAGCAGCGCGCCGACCGCGCGGTAGCTGCCGAGCTCCTCATAGAGGGCGATGATCTCCACCTGGGTCCTTCCGCTCTTCATCTGCGTCCTCCCGACGGTCGACGGTGCGCGAGCGCAAGACCGTCGTGTTCGGGCCGGACGGGTGGGGAATTAAGTGACCACCACTGGGGAGTTTCTCGTGGCCGCGGTCA
>JACCTJ010000109.1 GCA_013812485.1 Thermoleophilaceae bacterium | reverse complement strand
CGAACAGGAAGCTGCGGGCATCGCTCCACGCCCGCGTGGCTTCCCGCGTGAGCTCCTCGCGTGTCGCGTCGGTGGGAGTGGCGCTCGTGGTCGCCGAGTCGGGCATCGCGCCGATCGTAGTTGCCCTTACGCCCGACACGAAGCGCGCTCCTGCTCGTCGCGCGAAGCGGAAGCGCGTCAACCTGACCGGGCGCTGGGAGAGCGTCGGGATCCGGGTCAAGGCGGTACTCTTGACTGGGATCCGCCGCCCAGGCGGCTAGCCGCCTGTCTCTTCTGTGGACACAACCTTGGAGTGCCCCCGTTCTGTTGGACACCTGAGCGCTTGGCTTCGGACGGCCGCGCGGGAAGGATGGTGTCCATGTCCAAGACGAGGCCGCCCTACCCGGAGGAGTTCCGCCGCGAGGCGGTGGAGCTGGTGCGATCGAGCCCCGATCGCTCGGTCCCTGAGATCGCGAGCTCGCTCGGAATCTCGGGCCAGTCGCTTCGCAACTGGGTCCGCCAGGCGGAGATCGACCATGGCAAGCGAGAGGGGCTGACCAGTGAGGAGCGAGAGGAGCTCAGGCGCCTTCGTCGTGAGAACCGAACGCTTCGCCAGGAGAAGGAGGTCCTGGCAAAAGCGACCGCCTTCTTCGCCAGGGAGAGCGATCGCCGGTAGCGATCTACCGGCTGGTCGCGGCGGAGGAGGCCAACTACCCGGTCTCCCTCATATGCCGGGTGTTGGGAGTGGCGCGCTCGGGGTTCTACGCGTGGAAGACGCGAGCCCCGAGCGCGCGGGCGCTCGCCGACGCCTACCTCACCGAGCAGATCAAGGCGATCTGGAAGGCGTCTCGCGAGACCTACGGCTCGCGCCGGGTCCACGCCAAGCTGCGCCTCGAGGGGATCCGCGTCGCCCGCAAGCGGGTCGAGCGGCTGATGGAGGCGGCGGAGATCTCCGGGCAGGCTCCGCGCAGGCGCCGGCGGACCACGATCCGCGTCGAGGGAGTGCGTCCGGCGCCCGATCTCGTCGAGCGCGACTTCACCGCCACCGCCGGAAACCAGAAGTGGTGCGCCGACATCACCCACCTCGGAACCTGGGAGGGGACGCTCTACCTCGCCGCGGTGATGGACTGCTACTCGCGCCGGATCGTCGGATGGGCGATGGCCGACCACATGCGAGCCGAGCTCGTCGTCTGCGCGCTCGAGATGGCGGTTCAGCGACGTCGACCCGATCGGGGCCTCGTCCACCACTCCGACCAAGGAAGCCAATACGTCTCGCTGACCTTCGGCCACACCGCCGGCGAGGCCGGGATCGCCGTCTCGATGGGCTCGGTCGGCGACTGCTATGACAACGCCGTCGCCGAGTCGTTCTTCGCGACGCTTCAAGAAGGACCTCGTCAACCGCCCGGCCTGGCCGACCAAGGCGGGGCTTCGCAGCGCGGTGTTCGACTACGTGGAGCGCTTCTACAACCGCGAGCGCCTGCACTCGACGCTCGGCTACCTCTCGCCCGCCCAGTTCGAGGAACGCGCGCTCGAGCCTGCCTGAGGCCCGACCAATCGGTCGCGACGTCCACTTCGAGCGCCGCAGATCGCCTCTCAGCGCCTCGCTCCGCCCCATCGGCGCCGATTCTGGCCGATTCTGGCCGATTCTGGGCCACGCCGCCCCGCGACTCGTCGCCGGGGTGGCCGCGAGAAGGGCGCACGGCGCACGGCGCGCCCACCGGCCATGGCCGGTGGGCGACCGCTCGGCTACGCTCGCCGCTCAACGATCAACAGTGTCCACGGAACCGGGGGCACTCCAGACTTCTGTTCTCACGCCTGTAGGCGCAGGGCAATCACGGCTGTCGCGCGATCAGCGGAACGATTTGACAGCGCCAGGGCCGGCGCGGTCATGTTCGCGAGTGTTGCATGACGGGACTCGTCACGAGGACGTCTTATCCGACACGGCCCGTCTCGTCGGACTCGATCAGGCACCGCGTCCCGATGTCCTGGCCCGATGCGGTCGCGGCGGCAAGGGGCGAGATGACGATCGCGGAGGCGAAGCGGCGGAAGCTGGAGAGGGCGACGCCCTCACGTCCGGACGCCCCGATTGGACTCCACTCAATCGCGCTGGTGCTCGGCATCTCCGACGAACGCGCCAGCGAGCGGGCGAAACGGCCAAGCTTCCCTAAGGCGGCGGCCAAGATCGGCGCGCATCGGGTATGGCTCCACTCGGACATCGAGGCACGACGATCCGCGCCTCGTCGCGTTCGCGCGCGAGAGCCGTGCCATCTGGCAGGAGTGGGAGGAGCGCCTCGGAGTCGAGCTGGTCTCGCCCGACGGCGTGGTCGCACTCGGCCCGTCCGTCGCCGACCGGCTCGCCGTGCTCGAGCAGGTGGATGGCGTGCGGGCCAGCTCGATCGACGCGGAGGAGCTCGCGCGGCGGCTGCCGGTGCTCGCCGGCTACTC
>JACCTJ010000063.1 GCA_013812485.1 Thermoleophilaceae bacterium | reverse complement strand
CCTACCGCGCGCTCGAGGCCGGCTTCCGGGTCCGCGAGGTGCCGATCGTCTTCCACGAGCGCCGCGAAGGCGCGTCGAAGATGAGCGGGTGGATCGCGCTCGAGGCGGTGTGGAAGGTGCCGGTGCTACGGCTGCGGGGAGGGCGGAGGGCGCGGAGCGGTAGGTAGGACGCGGTACGTTGCCTTGCACGGACTAGGCCGAAGTTCCCGCGGTTGGGATGAGCGTCTTCCGCGCGGCGCCTGGGTCTGGGGCCGGGCGAGCGTGTCGGGATCGTGACTACGTGGTGACGGGTGCGTTGGCGGCGAGGTCGAGCGCGCGCGCCTGGAGGTCGGTGGGCTTGGTGAGCTTGTCGAACGTGGCGGGGGCGCCGAGCGGGCGGATCGTGTTGCGCGTCATGGTGGCGAGCTCTGAGAGCAGGCTGTGGTAGCTGTGGCAGGGCTCGTCGGCGGTGGTGCGCTTGGTCTGGGCCTTGCGCTTCGCGGCGGGCGAGCGGGTGGCCTTGGCGACGGGATCGGCGGCGACGGGCCGCTGTTCGTCGGCGAACAGCAGGGGCGTCCAGGCCGCTTTGAGGTGCCAGGTGAGGTAGTAGGCGAGCATGCATAGGAGCACGTGGGCGCGGACGCGGTGCTCGAGGTGGTGGTGGATCGGGCGGATCTGCAGGTCGGTGCCCTTGAAGGAGCCGAAGGCGCGCTCGACCTGCTCCAGGCCCTTGTAGGCGCGCACGACGTCGGCGGTCTGAAGCGTCTCGGCGGGGACGCTGGCGCGCAGGACGTAGATGCCGTCCAGTGCCGCCTCGGCCTCGATCTGCCCGCTCTTGCGCGCGAAGGCGAAGCTGGTCTCGGTGATCTCGAGCGCGAAGTGCTTCTTCATCCGGTAGCGCTTGACCTCAGGCCCGACGGCGAGGCCGATCTGGTCGGCGCCCTGAAGCGTGCCGCGCTCGACGCGGTCGGCGATCTCTGACAGGCCGCGCTCGGTCGCCTCGAGCAGGTCTGAGCGCTTGCGGGCGCGCTCGGCGGCGACGAGCGGGTTGCGGCAGACGACGAGCCGCTCGCCGGGATAGTCCTCGGAAGCGGTGATCTCGGCCAGGTTTCGCTCGTCGAAGAGCGACAGCTGCAGCGCGCCCGAGGAGGCGAGCCGCTTGATCTGCGGCGCCTTGAGCGCGGTGATCCAGCCGACCCCGTCGGTGTGGGAGAGCAGCTCGAGGTTGGCCTTGGTGACCATGCCGCGATCAGACACGACCACGACCGTCTTCAGGCCGAAGCGCCTCTTGAGCTTTGAGACCTGGGAGGGCAGCGTCTTGTCGTCGTGCAGCTGCCCGGAGAAGACCTCGACGGCGATCGGGCGTCCCGGGCGGTCGCAGAGCAGGCCGTAGACGATCTGCGGCGTGCCGCGCCGCCCGTCGCGTGAGTAGCCGCGCCGGGCCAGCGGGCACTCCCGCCCCTCGAAGTAGCTGGAGGAGACGTCGTAGAGCACGAGCTCGCCGTCGGCCAGATGCCGGCGCGCGAGGCGATCCTCGATCCGCGCCTGGCGGCAGAGAAGCCAGTCCAGCGCCGCGTAGAGATCGTCCTCTGAGGCGCCCTGAACGCCCAGCTCTGACGCCAGCGTCGACTGCGACAGCGCGCGGACGGTCGCAAGCTTGGAGGCGGGCGCGATCGCGCGCTGGCAGATCATCGCCACACACACGTCGCGCTCGCGCGACGGCGAGCGGTCGAGCACCCGCCCGAGCTCGAGGCGGCGCGCCATCGAGAGCGCCGCCGCCACGTGGCCGGCCGGCAGCGAGCGCTCGATCGCAAACGCCGCATCGGCCTCGACGTAGCGACGGCCCGCAAGCGCGCCCCGGATCAGCTCGATCACCTCGTCGGGCAGGTGCGAGAGGTTGGCCAGCGTCTCCTTCCTGACCTTGCCGCCCTCCCGGAACGAGCGCCGCAGCAGCGTCGAGCGGTACTCCCGATCACCCCGGCGCACGGCGTTCGTGACCACATGCATCGCGCCCGAATGGCGAGGCTTTCTGCTCATGCCACCAACCTACCGCACGTCTCGGACGGTAAGTCGTGACTACACGATACGACCCGCGAAAAGCCGCAATCCCAGCAACCAAGCGGGATCGCGGCCGATCAGCCGAGCGTCAACGAGGGGAACTTCGGGCTAGAGCGGTCTCCGCCGCGTTTCGAGGCGCTCGAGCGGGCTCAGTCGGCGCGCTGCCGCGAGCTCACGAGAACAGCACCTCCGCGCCCTCGCCGACGATGAGCCGGAGGCACCGCGGCATGCCGAACTCGCTTGAGACCCTGGCCGAGCGTCCGACGATGCTTCCTTCGAGGCGCTTCGGAGGGTGGCTGATCCGCGCTCCCGCGAGGATGGTCGAATTCTCGATCTCCGCGCCCTCGATGACGACGTCGTCGCCGATCGAGGTGTAGGGGCCGAGAAAGGCGTTCGAGACGCTCGTTCGAGCTCCGATCAGTATAGGTCCCCGGACCGTCGTCGACTCGAGCCGGCTCGTCGAGTCGATCAGCGCCCGGCCCTGGATCTCCACGTGCGGTCCCGGGCTCGTCTCGGTGGGCTCGGTCTCGAGGTGATCGAGAGCGGCGCGCGTGGCGCGCAGCAGCGACTGCCCGTCCCGGCAGCGGCGCCATCCCTCGACCACGTCGGTAGCTATCGAGGCACGCAGGTCGCCCAGAGCGGAGACCAGATCGGCGAATGAAGGCCGCTCACGGTCGCGC
>JACCTJ010000059.1 GCA_013812485.1 Thermoleophilaceae bacterium | reverse complement strand
GCGCCGGCGCCCCGCCGCCGCGTGCCGGGCTCATCGAACCTCGGAGGCGAGTGCGCGGAGCGCGACCGGCAGCGCCTCGTCGCGCGGCGTACGCGGATCGTCGCGTGCCTTCGTCTTGGGAACGATGCCCTTGGTGCCGATGTTCTCGCCGCTCGGCAGGAAGTAGCGGCCCACGGTCAGGTCGAGCGCCCCGCCGTTCGAGAGTGGCATGACCTCCTGGAAGACGCCCTTGCCGAACGTCTTCTCGCCGACGAGGGTTGCGCGCCTGCGGTCGCGCAACGCGCCGGCCACGATCTCCGAGGCACTCGCCGAGCCGCCGTCGACCAGCACCACGACCGGAAGCTTCGGATCGAGGGCCTCACCCTCCGCGGTGAAGGTCTGGCGACCGCGGTTACGTCCGTCGGTGGAGACCACGACGCCGTCCTCGATGAAGATGCTGGACACCAGCACCGCCTCCTGCAGCAGGCCGCCGCCGTTCCCGCGCAGGTCGAGGATCAGGCCGCGCGCGCCCTGAGCCCGCAGCTTGTCGATCGCCGCGCGCAGCTCGCCGTGGGCGCCCGAGCTGAAGGTCAGGAGCTCGACCACGCCGAGCTTCTTGCCGCCCACGGTCTCGAGCTTCGACTCGACGGTCGGCACCGAGATCCGCTCGCGCTTCACGGTGACGGTGCGTCGCTTCTTCCCGTCCGGCTCGATCACGGACAGTCGCACCGAGGTGCCCGGCGGGCCCTTGATCTTGGCGGTGGCGATCTCGGCGCTCTGGCCGGCGATCGACTCGTCGCCGACGCCGGTGATGATCGCGCCCTGGCGGATCCCCGCCCGTTCGGCCGGCGAGCCCTCGAACACCGACACGACCTGGAGGCCGCGGCGGACCTCCTCGATCCGCATGCCGACCCCCTCGAAGCGTCCTTCGACCGACTGCTGGAACTGGAGCGCCTCGCGCGGCGAGAAGTAGTGGGAGAAGCGATCGCCGAGCGAGGCGATGATCCCCTTGAGCGAGGCGTCCTGGAGCTTCTGGACGTCCACCTCGCGGATGAAGTCGTTCTCGATCTGGTCGATCACCTCGGCCCGCAGGGCACGGTCGTTCTCGACGAACGCGGTGCGCAAGGTGTCGGGAAGCACGCGCGGGTGGCCGCCGAGCCACAGGCCGGCCATCAGCGCGAGCAGGGCGCAGGCGAGCGGGAGGAGGATGGGGCGGGCGCGGCTCATGAGGTCGGACGGCGTCGTCCGACGCCTCGCAGAGAGGCTAGCGGCGCGGCTCCGGCCTCTCCGAGAGTGTGGCCGACGGGCTCAGGCCCGCTCGGCAGCCGGAGCTCCCGCCGCGTGCTCGACCCGCAGGCGCAGGTAGAGCTCTCCCTCGTGCTCGAGCAGCCACACCAGCTCGAGCTCGGGCGGCTCGGGCAGGGCCGCTCCGGCGACGATGGTGAGCGCCTCCGCGCCACCAACGAGCTTGGGCGCCACCGACAGGAAGAGCTCGTCGACCAAACCGGCGCGGAGCAGCTCGGCGTTGAGGGTCGGTCCGCCCTCGCAGAGGATCGAGCGCACGCCGTGCTCGATGCGCAGGCTTCGAAGCGCCGCCGCGAGGTCGACCGCCCCGCCGGAACCGCCTCGCGTCGCCGCGCGCACGTAGCGGACGCGCGCCGGGGTCGGCGCGATCTCGCCCTCGCCCCCGGTGAGGACGAACACCGGCTGCTCCGGCGCGGCGAGCAATGGCAGGTCTTCGAGCCCCGCGAGGCTGGCGCTGACCACGCAGGCGAGTGGATCCGGCGCGAGGCCCTCCCGCAGGCGCTTGTCGCGTCGCGCCGGGTCGCGCACCAAGCGCCCGTAGCGCTCGGCACGGAGCGTCCCGGCGCCGATCATCACCGCGTCGGCCTGCGTGCGGAGGTGATGGAACAGCTCGCGGTCGGCGCGGCTGCCGATCCCCGCGGTCCGGCCCCCCAGCGCGGCCTTGCCGTCGAGGGTCGCCACCATGTTGAGGACGAGATAGGGACGCTCGGGCGACGCGAACTCGGCGAGCCGAAGGCCGGAAGCGACCTCGGCGGGGGTCGCGGAGCCCGGCGCGGGAAGGAGCCGGCGCAGACGCACCGAAGGCTCGTCGCCGCCCGTGCGGACGTGGCCCGACCCGCTCGATGAGGTCTCCTCCACGGCGCGGGCACCTTAGCTGTGCCGGCGCGGCGGGCGACAGCCGGGGGCGCCCTCACCCGCTCGGCGCGGCGTCCCTCTCCTCCTCCTCAGCACTTTCGCTCTCCTCCTCCCCCAGCCGGCGGACGATCAAGATGCCGAGGACGGCCGACGCGGTGATGTGCACGATTCCGACCAGGGCGACCGCCCACACCGACTCGACCACCACCAGCGTGAACGCGAGCAGGGTCATCCTCACGAAAGAAGACGATGATCGTGAAGGCGACCGCAGCTCGGCGGAGGGAGCGGGCGCCCGTGGACTACGGCGCGATCGCGACCATCCGCTCGATGGGGACGCGGGCCCGCTCGGCGATCTCCGGCGGCACGCTCACGGTGTAGCCCTCGCCGTCCCCGGCGAGCGCGTCGCGCAGCTTGGGCAGGGTGATCATCTTCA
>JACCTJ010000012.1 GCA_013812485.1 Thermoleophilaceae bacterium | reverse complement strand
CGCGAGGGCGTGTCCGCCTTCTACGAGCGGCGCTTCGGCGTGACGCTCGACCCGGCCACCGAGGTCGTGCCCGCGCTCGGGGCCAAGGAGTGCATCTTCAACCTCAACCTCGCCTTTCTCGATCCCGACGACCTCGCGCTCGCCGCCGATCCGGGCTACCCGGTCTACACCGGCGGGCCGCTGCTGGCCGGCGCCGAGCCCTTCCTCATGCCGCTCGTGCCCGAGCGCGGCTTCGCTCCGGAGCTGAGCGCCATCCCCGCCGACGCCCGCGAGCGCGCCCGGCTGCTCTACCTCAACTATCCGAACAATCCCACGGGCGCGGTCGTCCCCGACGGTCTGTTCGCCGAGGTCGTGGACTTCGCCCGCGCCCACGACGTGCTCGTGGTCCACGACGCCTCCTACACGGAGACGACCTTCGACGGCTACGTGGCCCCGAGCTTCCTGGCCACGCCGGGAGCCAAGGAGGTCGGGGTCGAGGTCTTCTCGCTCTCGAAGGGCTACAACATGACCGGCTGGCGGACGGCCGCCATCGTCGGCAACGCCGAGGCGCTCGAGAGCTACTGGCGGCTCAAGACCAACATCGACTCGGGCATGTTCGAAGCGGTGCAGCTCGCCGCGGTGGCGGCGCTCGGACCCGACGGCGACGAGGCCGCGGGCGAGATGAGCGCGCTCTATCAACGCCGACGCGACCTCGTCTGCGACGCGCTGGCGGAGATCGGCGTGACGGTGACCCCGCCGCAGGGAACGATCTACGTCTGGGCTCCGGTGCCCGAGGGGCATACCTCGGCCTCGTACTGTGAGATGGTGCTCGAGGAGTCCGGCGTGGTGGTCTCCCCGGGCGGAGCCTACGGGCCGAACGGCGAAGGCTTCTTTCGCATCTCGCTGACCATCGACGACGACCGTCTGCGCGAGGCGGTCGAGCGGCTGCGCTCGAGCCTCGGCGGCGCGGAAGGGCAGGCGGCATGAACTACTGCGGGATAGCGGTCGGATACGAGCGCCAGCAGCTCTGCCGGGTCGAGGAGATGCGCACCGACGATCCTCCGATCCGGCTGCGCGCGACCTTCTACGAACCCGGCTCGCCGGCCGAGGTGGTGCAGGAGATAGCCTCGCTGGGCGACGTCGTGGTCGCGATCGGGGCTCCGCAGGGCGAGCCGATCGAGGGCCGCGAGCTGCGCGTGTGCGACGCCGCGCTCCGCCGCCGCGGTGTGGCCCCGCGCCCGGTGGTCGAGGCGGGTCTCGCCCTCTACGACGCGCTCGAGGACCTCAACGTGTTCCTTCCCGACGCCGCCCTCGACGCCGACGTCGGCTCTGACGGCGAGCAGGAGCGGGTCGTCGAGGAGGGCATGTTCCGGGAGGCCGCGCTGTTCGAGGTCAACGTCGACGCCGTCTTCTGCGCGCTCCAGGGCCGGCGCATGCCGGCGCGCCGGCACCCGCTCGGCGTGCTGACCCGCATCGACGAGCTGACCGAGGACCGCGTCGAGGACCCCGGCGGCGACCTCTGGAGCCGGCGTATCGAGGAGATCGAGGCCGCGGCCGCCGCGCTCTGCGCGCACCGCTACGCCGTCGGACACGCCGCGTGGCTCGGCGACCCCGAGGAGGGGGTCGTGGTCATGCCGGGCTCCCGTCCGCCTGGGGTCTTCTCGAGCGAGGGTGTTATCCCGCGCGTGCCCCGCAGTCGGCTCGGCGCCGCGGGCCGCGCCGAGTCCGCGCCTGCCCCGGCCGAGTCGACCGTGCCGGAGCCTGCGCCGGACGAGCCGGCCCTGTAGATCTCAGTCGCCCGGCGGAGGCGCGGGCGCGGGCGCGAAGGGCTCGCGGCCCGGCCGGCGCAGATTGAGGTAGCGCTCGGGCTTGAACAGCGCGGTGAACCCGTGCGAGGTGTAGACCCCGTGGGCGTCGGCGGTGGCGAGCAGCACGTTGCGCGCGCCGCTGACCTGGGGGTGCGCCAGCACCGCCTCGACGAGCCGGGTCCCGATGCCGTGCCCGCGCTGCGCGCCCAGCACGAATACGTCGGCCACCCAGGCGAAGGTCGCGCCGTCGGTCACGGCTCGGGCGAACCCGACCTGGGCGCCCGAGGCATACGCGCCGAAGGGGATCGACCCCTCGATGGCGCGGTCGACGACCTCCCGGGCGATACCGAGCGCCCAATAGGACTCCCGGCTCAAGAAGGCGTGGATCAGGTCGCGATCGAGGCGGGCGGGGTCGGTCGAGATCTCGACGGGGCTGGAGGCGGCGGGCATGGGCGACGCACGGTAGCCGGGCACATACGCGCGAGCGCGCGAGGCGGAGTCGACTCGAGCGGGCTCGGCCGCCTACACTCAAAGCGGATGACCGATACGGGCGGGCAGAACGGTGCGTTACCTCGCCGAGGCGAGGGCATTCGCAATCCGAAGGCGCGCCAGAGGGCGCTCCTGATCGCGGCCGGCCCCGAGGAGGCCGACCTCTCGGAGCTGCGCGAGCTCCTGCGCACCGCGCGCGTGGCCGTGGCCGGCGAGCTCACCCAGCGCCGGCCTCGCCCCGATCCCGACCGCTACCTTGGCCGGGGCAAGCTGACGGAGCTGAAGGCGGCGATCAATGACTCGGACGCCAACCTGATTGCCTGCGACGACGAGCTCGCGCCGCGCCAGGAGCGCAACATCGAGCAGGAGACCGGCGTACCGGTGATCGACCGCACCGCGATCATCCTCGACATCTTCGCCGACCACGCGAACTCGGCCGAGGGCAAGCTCCAGGTCGAGCTGGCCCAGCTCGAGTACAACCTCGCGCGCATGCGGGGGTTGTGGACCCACCTCGAGCGCCTCGGCGCCGGGCGCATGGACGGCGGGATCGGCACCCGCGGCCCGGGTGAGACCCAGATCGAGACTGACCGCCGTCTGGCCCGCGACCGCATCACCGCGCTCAAGCACCGCCTCGAGCGCACCCGCGCCACCCGCTCGACCATGCGCAGCGAGCGCGAGCGCGCGCACCTGCCCACGGTCGCGCTCGCGGGCTACACCAACGCCGGCAAGTCGACGCTCCTCAACGCTCTCACCGGCGCGAGCGCCGGCGTCCGCGACCGCCTCTTTCACACGCTCGACCCGACCACGCGCTCGTTCGAGATCTCGGGCCGCGACTACCTGCTGACCGACACCGTCGGCTTCATCCGCAAGCTCCCCCACCAGCTCGTCGAGGCCTTCGGGGCGACGCTGGAGGAGACCCTGCGCGCCGACCTGATCGTCCACGTGGTCGACGCCTTCGCCCCCCAGCAGGAGATGGAGGAGATGATCCAGGCGGTCGAGGATGTGCTCGCCGGGATCGACGCGGCGGAGCGCCCGCAGCTGCTCGCCCTCAACAAGGTCGACGTGCTCGACGCCGAGCGCCGACGCGAGCTCCGTTTCCGCCACCCGCGCGCCACGCAGGTCTCGGCGGCGAGCGGAGAGGGGCTCGACGAGCTCCGCACGGCCATCGAGGCGGAGTTCCTGCGCACCCTGCGGCCGATGGACCTGCTCGTGCCCTACCGGGAGGGCGCGCGCCTGGCCGAGCTGCACGACCTCGCCGGCGCCCTTGAGCGCGAGGACACGCCCGAGGGCGCGCGGGTCCGGGCGCGCGTCCCGGCCGCGGTCGCGGCGCGGTTCGAGCGCTTCGCGGTCGCCGCGGACGGGAACGGCGCCTCCCCGCCGACGGGCTCGGCTCCGCCGCCTGAGGACCGCCGCACCGACGAGCCGGCGGGCGCCGCCACCGAGTGATCCTCGCCTACTCGCGGCTGCACGCAGACGCCCTCGCCCCGGCGCGCCCGCGCCCCGGCGACGCCGGCTACGACCTCCACGCCGCGGAGAGCGCGACGCTCGAGCCGGGCACCCGGGCGAGCGTGGGCACCGGCCTGGCGATCGCGCTGCCCGAGGGCCAGGCCGGGCTCGTCCTGCCCCGGTCGGGGCTCGCACTGCGGCACGGAATCGCGCTCGTGAACGCGCCCGGGCTGATCGATCCGGACTACCGCGGCGAGGTTCGGATCCTCATGCTCAACACCGATCGGCGGGAGCCCTACGCCGTCGAGGTCGGCGATCGGATCGCCCAGCTGCTGCTCGTGCCCTTCGCCCTGCCCGAGCCGCGCGAAGAGGAGGCGCTCGAGGAGACGGGACGGGGGAGCGGGGGCTTCGGCTCGTCCGGGCGCTGAGCGCCGCCGGGCTCAGACGCCGGCGGCTCGCCGCGCGCTGCCGTGCGCCGCGTCCTCGAGCGTGTCGTCGAGAGGCTCGAGCTCGATCCCGAGCGCCAGCTCCACGAGCTGGTCGGCGAGCCAGACGTTCTTGGGCAGGAGCGGCCCGTGCAGGTAGGTGCCGATGACGTTGGCGCGGCGGACGCCCTCCGCGCCGTCGCGCCCGTTGTTGCCGTGCCCCGAGAGCACGCGCCCGAGGGGCTCTTCCTGGGCGTCGAGGTAGGTGCGCCCGCCGTGGTTCTCGAAGCCCGCGATCACCCTTGGACCGGTGCCGAGATCGGCCTCGATGGCGCAGTTGCCGATCAGACGCCGCCCGGCCTCGCGCACGGTCTCGAGTCCCACGAGCCCGACTCCCGGGATCGTGCGCTCACCGAGCTGGTAGGAACGCCCGAGGAGCTGGTAGCCGCCACAGACTGCAAGCACCACCGCGCCGCGCTCGGCCGCGGCGTGGAGGGCGTCGCGCTTGGTCGCGACCATGTCCTCGGCCACGGCTATCTGGTCGCGATCCTGGCCGCCGCCGATGTAGAAGAGGTCGTGCGCAGTCGGATCGAGCGGCTCGCCGAGCGAGCTGGCGACGAGCTCGAAGCCCAGGCCGCGCCAGCCGCAGCGGGCGCGCAGGACCTGGATGTTCCCCCGGTCGGCGTAGATGTTCATCAGCTCCGGATAGAGCGCGCAGACGCGCAGGGTCGCGCTCACCGCAGCGGAGCCTCGAGCACGAGGACCGTCGAGCCGACGTAGGCCTCGGTCTCGGGCACGAGGCGGTCGGG
>JACCTJ010000352.1 GCA_013812485.1 Thermoleophilaceae bacterium | reverse complement strand
ACGATCAACTCGTCACGCGAGGCCTCCAAGGCGAGTCTCATCAACCGGTACTGCTGCTCGAACCCGGCCTCCTCCAGAGTGAAGTCGGGGAGGAGCCGCTTGAGCGAGGGCAGAGTGTGGGCGGGGTGGCGAAGGATGAAGGTGTTCTGGAAGTTTGCGACGAGCTCCGGGCCGAGCCAGGGAGAGACGTGGTAGGCCATGTCCTTGACGAAGACCGTCCCCTCTTCCGTCGCCGCCATGAGCTCCTGCACGACCCTCGTCCACCCGTGAGCGGAAGGAGGTGTGCTCGGCTCCCCGAAGCGGTCGCTGACCCTCTCCTCGCTGAAGTAGTAGGAGGCCGAGAAGGGCTCCGAGAAGACGACCAGGTCGCCACGCGCCCTCATCACGCGCTCGAAGGCGGTCGATACCGAGCGCGGGACCGCCCATAGGACGATGGGCGGCCTCACGCCCGTGGTCGAGCTTCTCGACGCCTACGCGAGCCCCGCACCAGGACAGATCCGGACAGGCCACGATCTGCGGGCGCTGAGCATCCGGTCAGGCGCGCGTGGGCTCCTCGGTGCGGGTCAGGTCGCGAACGCAGGCCTCGGGATCGGGCGCGCGCATGAGCCGTTCGCCCACGAGCACGGCGTCCACGCCCACGCCCTCGAGCTCCTCGACCTGGACGCGCTCCGAGATCCCCGACTCTGAGACCACGGTCTTGCCGGCCGGAACGTCGGCGAGCAGATCGAAGGTCCGCTGTAGATCGACCGAGAAGTCGGTCAGGTCGCGGTTGTTGATCCCGATCACGTCGACGTCGAGGGCGAGCGCGGTCTCGAGCTCGCCGGCGTCGTGAACCTCGACGAGCGCGTCGAGGTCGAGCTCACGCGCTCGGGCGTAGAGCTCGGAGAGCTCACCGAAGCGAAGCGCGCCGACCACGAGCAGCACGGCGTCGGCGCCCGCGGCCTTGGCCTCGAGGAGCTGGTAGGGATCGATCGTGAAGTCCTTGCGCAGCACGGGCAGGTCGGTGGCGGCGATCGCCTCGCGCAGATCGTCGAGCGAGCCACCGAAGTGCTCCTCCTCGGTCAGGACCGACAGCGCCGCAGCCCCGCCGCGCTCGTAGGCCTGGACGATCTCGCGCACCGAGGCGCCCTCGCGCAGCGGCCCGGCCGACGGCGAGCGCCGCTTGTGCTCGGCGATCAGCGACGTTCGGGGGCTCGCCAGCGCCTCGCTGAACGGTCGTCCCTCGAGCCCCGGCCGGATCAGGTCCTCGAGCTCGGAGGCCGGTATCTCGCGACGGCGCTGCTCGAGGCGCTCGCGGGTCGCGTCGAGAATGCGCTCGAGCCGGACGCTCACGAGGCGAGGACGAGCCGGCGGCTGCGCTCGGCGTAGCGCTCGAGGACCTCGGCCGCGGCGCCGGAGTCGATCGCGGCCTCAGCGGCGCGCACGCCGGCCGTGAGGTCGTCGGCGCGCCCGGCCACGTAGATCGCCGCGCCGGCGTTCAGCAGCGTGACCGAGCGCTCCGGGCCGGGGTCCCCCGCGAGCACGGCGCGGGCGATCTCGGCGTTCTGTTCAGCGGTTCCCGCGCCCAGAGCGTCGGGCGCGGCGGGCTCGACGCCGAGCTCCTCGGGCACGATCCTGAGCTCGCGCCGCTCCCCGTCGTTCAGCTCGGTCACCCGGGTCGGCGCCGACGCGCTGATCTCGTCGAGACCATCCTCGCTCGACACTACCAGCGCCCGCCGGCCTCCGAGCGCTCCGAGGGCCCCGGCCAGGGTGTCGCGGAACGCCGGGTCGGAGACACCGATCACCTGGCAGCTCGCCCCCGCCGGGTTGGTGATCGGGCCGACGAAGTTGAACACCGTGCGCACCCCGAGCTCCTTGCGCACCGGCACCACGTGGCGCATGGCGGCGTGATGGCGCGGCGCGAACATGAAGCCGAAGCCGATCTCCTCGATGCACTCGGCGATCGCCGCCGGCTCGAGGTCGATGCGGACGCCGAGGGCCTCGAGCAGGTCGGCCGAGCCCGATAGGCCGGTCGAGGAGCGATTGCCGTGCTTGGCCACGCGGCAGCCCGCGCCCGCGGCCACGAGCGCCGCCGTGGTCGAGACGTTGGCCGTCGGGCGCCCGCCGCCCGTGCCGGCGGTGTCGAGCAGGCCGTCGCGCGCGGCCTCCTCGGAGACCACGACCTTGAGACTCAGCTCGCGCATCGTCTGCGCAAGCCCGGTGAGCTCGTCGACCGTCTCCCCCTTCGTACGCAGAGCGATCAGGAAGGCGGCGGTCTGCACCTCGGAGGCGTCGCCCTCCATGATCGTCCGCAGCGCCTCGGCCGCCACCTCGGCGGAGAGGGCTCGGCCCGAGGCGAGCCGGTCGATCGCCGTGGTGAGGACGGGGTTCGGCACGGTCGGTTACCGGATCCTAGGCCTCAGGCCGCTTCGAGGAAGTTCCGAAGCAGCGCGCGACCGTCCTCGGTGAGCACCGACTCGGGGTGGAACTGCACGCCCTCGGCCGGAAGCTCGCGGTGGCGCAGGGCCATGACCGTGCCGCCGGCCTCGGCCGAGCGTTCGAGGCACTCCGGCAGCGCGGGGTCGACCACGAGCGAGTGGTAGCGCGCGGCCACGAACGGGCTGGCGAGTCCCCGGAAGATCGTCCGCCCGTCGTGCTCGACGCTCGCGGCCTTGCCGTGGATCGGGTCGCCGCGGACCACGCGCCCACCGAAGGCGGCCGCCAGCGCCTGATGGCCGAGGCAGACCCCGAGCACCGCAGTGCCCGCCTCGGCGAAGCGGCGGATCGCTGCGGTCGAGACCCCAGCCTCGGCCGGCGAGCACGGTCCGGGCGAGATCACGACCCGCTCGGGTGCGCGGTCGAGCAGCTCGTCGACGGTGGCCTCGTCGTTGCGGGTGACGTCGAGCTCGCACCCCAGCTCGCCGAGGTACTGGACGAGGTTCCAGGTGAAGGAGTCGTAGTTGTCGAGGACGAGCACGCGCATCGCCGCGGCCTCAGGCCCAGTCCCCCTGCCGGCACGCGAGCTCAATCGCCGCGCGCACGGCGCCGGCCTTGGCCTCGGTCTCGCGCACCTCGTAGTCGGGATCCGAGTCGGCGACGATCCCCCCGCCCGCTTGAACGTGGACGCGCCCGTCCTTGACCACGGCGGAGCGAATGAAGATGCACGAGTCGAGGTCGCCGGAGAACGACAGGTAGCCGACCGCGCCCCCGTAGGCGCCGCGCTTGACCGGCTCGAGCTCGTCGATGATCTGCATGGCGCGGATCTTGGGCGCGCCCGAGAGCGTCCCCGCGGGCAGGCAGGCGCGCAGCGCCTCGACCGCGCTCACGTCGGCCGCGAGCTCACCGGACACCGACGAGACGATGTGCATGACGTGCGAGTAGGTCTCGACGACCATCAGCTCGTCGACGGTGACGCTGCCGTACTCGCACACGCGTCCGAGATCGTTGCGAGCGAGATCGACGAGCATCACGTGCTCGGCGCGCTCCTTCTCGTCGGCGAGCAGCTCGCGGGCACGGGCGAGGTCGCCATCGGCGGTCGCGGCGCGCGGCCGCGTACCCGCGATCGGGCGCTGCTCCGCGCGGCGACCGGTGACCTTCACGAGCGACTCCGGCGAGGCGCCCGCGATCTCGAAGTCGCCGAAGTCGAGGAAGTACATGTACGGGCTCGGGTTGACCGAGCGCAGCCCGCGGTAGATCGAGAATGCCTCGACCGGTGCCTCGGCGCTCCAGCGCTGGCTCGGCACGACCTGGTAGCAGTCGCCGGCGCGAATGTAGGAGCGCACGCGCTCGACGGCGTGGGCGTAGCCGGCCTCGCCGAGGTTCGAGTCGCCGAAGTCCGGCGGCTCGCGATGGGCGCCGCCCGCGCGCGGCACGGCAGCGGTAAGGCGCTCGCGCACGTCGGCGATAGCCGCGACCGCCTGCTCGTAGGCGGCCTCGATCCCGCCGGCCTCGACGTCCTCGCCGAACACGTTGGCCACCACCGTGACCTCGTGAGTGAAGTGATCGAAGGCGACGAGCACGTCCGAGATCATCAGCGCGAGGTCGGGCAGCCCGAGCTCGTCGGGATTGGGCGATCCGACCGAGGGCTCGGCGTGGCGGACGAGGTCGTAGCCGAACAGGCCGACGGCGCCCCCGGCGAACGGCGGCCCGCCCTCGGGCACCGGCGCGGCGCGATGGCGCTCGAGCTCGGCCGCCACGGCGCGGTAGGGGTCCTCCCACTCGCGCGGCTCACCGCCCACGCTGAGAACCCCGGCGTCGAGACGAACCGTCGTCCGCGGGCGCACTCCCACGAACGACCAGCGCCCGAAGCGCTGTCCCTGCTCGGCCGACTCGAGCAGGAACGAGGGGCCGCCGCCGCGGAGCTTGAGGTAGGCCGCGACCGGGGTCTCGCAGTCGTCGATGAAGGTGTGGCGCAGCGGCACGACCGAGTGCTCGCGGGCGAGCGAGCGCGCGTCGTCGAGACTCGGAGCGACAGCGAGCTCGCCCGCGGGGCGCGCCGCGATGGGCGCGCTCACCGCCGGCCTCGCTCAGCCCCGGCGGGCATTGAGCTCGGCGAAGGCGTCGGCCAGCGAAAGGTCGCGGGAGGCCAGCAGCACGGTTAGGTGGTACAGCACGTCGGCGGCCTCTGAGCTCACCCGCTCGTCGGGCTCCTCGGCCGCCGCGCGCGCGACCTCCTCGGCCTCCTCGCGCACCTTGGCCCCGATCCGCGGCGGGTCGTCGAGCAGCTCGCGGGTGTAGGACGAGCCGTTCGCGTTCGCCCTGCGTTCGGCGATCACCCGCTCGAGCACGGCGAGCGCTTCGCCGACGACGGGCTCGGTCTCGCCGCGGAAGAAGCACGTCCGCTCGCCGGTGTGGCAGGCCGGCCCCGCGGGGTCGACGAGTGCGACGATCGCGTCGCCGTCGCAGTCGAGGCGCAGCCCGCGCACCCGCTGCACGTTGCCCGAGGTCTCCCCCTTGTGCCAGAGCTCGCCGCGCGAGCGGCTGAAGAAGTGCATCTCCCCGGTCGCGCGGGTCTGCTCGAGGGCCTCGGCGTTCATGTAGGCAAGCGTGAGCACCTCGCCGGTCGAGGCGTCTTGGACCACGCAGGGGACGAGCCCGCGCCCGTCGTAGGCGATCTGGTCGTCCATGACTCGATTCTATGGCGCCGGCGCGGTCCCTACCTGGCCACGGGCGCGCCCGGACTCAAGACCGTCAGGCCCACGTCCGCCGCCGCATCGAGCTGGCGGCGGTCGTAGCTGACGAACGAAGCGACGCCCGTGCCAAAGGTCAACGCGCTGGCCACGTGTACCGCGTCAAGTGACCTGAGGCGGGGCGGGGCGAGCCTCCCAGCGGACGTGAGCAGCGGCCGGGTGAGCGCCACGAGATCAAGGCCCGCCAGTACCCGCTGCTCCTCGCGCCGCACCCTCGCTCGTTCGGACTGGTTCGCCGGCACACGACCGAGTGCCCGCGCGACCTCGACGACAACGAGCTCGCTCGCGGCGATGCGGGCGGTGGTGGCGACCGTCCGAAGCGCGACCGACTCGGGTTCGACCAGGACGAGCTTGACGATGGCCGACGCATCGAGGTAGAGCAGCGGCCGGCGCCTCAATGTCCGTAGTCCGGCTCTTCTCGCATCTCCCCGAGGGCCTTGGAACCGGCGTACGGATCGTCGAGCTCGACCGGCTCGAGCTCGTCGAGTACCAGTGGGCGGTCGGCGGGGATCACCTTGCCTTCGGCGATCAACCGCGCGAGCGGATCCTCGTTCTCGGGCAACGGGGCGAGCACCGCGATCGGGCGGTTGCGCTCGGTGACGACGACGCGCTCGCCCTTGCGAGCTCGCTCGAGATAGCGGCTGAGGTTCTGGCGGAGATCTCGAACTCCGACTGTGTTACTTGGCATGTACACAAATGTAACGCCTCGCGTGAGTCATCGTCGCCGGCCGTCGGCGCCGGCCCGATCTCCACAACGCTCGCGGTGTTGTCCCGGATGGCATCGACGTCGCCGGTCGCGCGTCTCGCGGCCCCGCCCTGCTCTCAACGCTTGACCGTGAACGACCAGGTCTTCCTGGGGGCGAGCGGGTTGCCTGCGAGGTCCTTGGCCCCGGTCGTGACCGTCGCGGTGTAGGTGGCGCCGCGGGCGAGGCTCGCCGATGGGTCCAGCGTTGCGCGCTTGGTGGTCGGGCTATAGCTGACCTTCGCCACGACAGGCCGCGTCGTTCCCTTGCGGACCAGCGTGACGGTCGCCTTGGTGATCGTGCTCGTCTGCATGGCCTCGGAGAACGTGGCCAGCACGTTCGCGCCGGGGGCGACCCTCCTCGCGCCGGAGGAGGGACTCACGGCCGTGACCCTGGGAGCCGAGGTGTCGACGGTCCAGCTGCGCTTGTCCGGCGTAGGATCGACGGTGCCCTCGCCGTCGATGGCACGGACCTCGAAGGTGTGAGCGCCCTGGCCCAAGGCGGAATAGCCCGCCGGCGAGGCGCAGGCAGACCAGGAGCCCCCGTCGCGACGACATTCGAACGATCCGGCCTCGGGCTCCGAGGACTTGAAGGCGACGCTCGCGGTCGTGGAGCGGACGGTCCCGGAGGGCCCGGAGGTGATCGTCGTCTCGGGAGGAATCTCATCGTCGTCGACGATGGTCACACGTCCGCTCGAGTCACCGAGCGTCGCGTTGGACGAAACGTTGGGCAGGTTGAGGTCGAAGGCCTCGTCGCTCTCGTCGGTCTTGTCCCCGTTCACCGGGACATCGACCACCGCGGTCCGCTCGCCGGGCGAGAAGGTCACGGTGCCGCTCTCGGCGTCGTAGTCCGTCGGGGCCTGCGCGGTGACGTCGGCCGTCGAGTACGAGGCCGTGACGGCCTGGTCGGTGCTCTCCGAGAGCTGGAGGCGCAGGCGCGCGGGGTTCTCGCCGGTGTTCCCTTCGGCCACCCGGACGTCGTCGACCGAGAGCGAGGGGGTCGCGCTCGGCGGCCGCGGGGGATCCTGGTCCACGATCCGGATCGTCGAGTCCGCGACCGACGGGTCGAGGCTCGCATTCGACGGCGCGGAGAGCCGGAGCGTCAAGGGCTCCGCGGGCTCGTCCAGGGTATCGCCGCGGATCGGTACGGCGATCGTCTTCACGGTGGGATCGCCCGGGTCGAAGGTGAGCGTGCCCGTGGTGGTCTCGTAGTCGTCGCCCGCGGTGGCCGACGCCGCCTCGGTCGCATAGGCGACGGTCACCCGCCGGCCGCTCGGCGCGGAGAGCCTGACGGGCACGAGCGCCGTGACATCGGCCGTGTCGCCCTCCTCGACGAACACCTCGTCTCGAATCGAGACCGCAGGCTCGGGGTCGTCGTCGACGAGCGTGAGCGTGCCGGTCTTGTCCGCGGGCATGGTGGCGTTCACCGGCGTGCCACCGCCGGGCTCCGAGAGGGTGACGTCGAGCTGCTCGTCGCCCTCGTCGAGCACGTCCGCTCGGACGGGCACCTTGATCTTCTTGACCTCGTCCCCGGGGGCGAAGG
>JACCTJ010000350.1 GCA_013812485.1 Thermoleophilaceae bacterium | reverse complement strand
GGCTGGTACCTGGAGCCGGGGCGCCGGGCGGCCGCTGCTCGGCGTCCGGCCGCTGCTCGGCGTCGGCCCGCTGCGCGGCACGGCGCTCGGCCTGGCGCTGCTTAGCGCGCTGGCGGTTACGGGCCATCGACGGGCCCTATCCGTCCGCGGCGAGGAGAACGGCGCCGCGAGAGTCCACCTTGCCTCGCGCGCTCGCGCGTGACGCTCCAGCTGATTGGACCGGAATCACCGCGTCTCCTTGTGCGGGGTGTGCGTGCGACACCAGCGGCAGTACTTGCGAAACTCGATCCGCCCGGGATCGTTGCGCTTGGACTTCTCGGTCTGGTAGTTGCGGCGACGGCACTCCTCGCAAGCGAGGGTGACGCCGATACGGACGTCTCCGCGGGCCATGGGCTCCTCGTGTCGATCGGTCGCGGCGCGGGCGCGAGGGTAGGTGCCCGAGCCGGCGCGAAGGGAGGGAGTCTAGCGTTCCTCGCCGGTCCGGCTCGCTCCGCCGTCGCGGCGTTGCCGCACCTTGTCGCGAACGATCCAGCCGCCCACGACCGCGAAGGGCGCGAGGTAGATGAGCGTGATGCTCCAATGGCCGCCGTGGGCGAGGGGTGCCATTGCCTTGAGCCTACCCGGTCCCTTAGCCTCTGGCGGCATGGAGATCGGCCCGGTGGAGGTACGCGTGCTCGGCTCGCTGGTCGAGAAGCAGCGCACGACGCCCGACGTCTATCCGCTCACGCTCAACACCCTGCGGCTCGCGTGCAACCAGTCGACGAACCGCGACCCCGTGGTCGACCTCGACGACGCCGCGATCCGAGCCGCGCTCGACCGGCTCACGCGCAAGCGCTGGACCCGCCTGGCCAGCGGCCAGGGCGGTCGCGCACCCAAGTACCGTCACCTGCTGACCGAGACTCTGGAGCTCGACCGGGCAGAGCTCGCGATCCTCAGCGTGCTCATGCTGCGGGGCCCTCAGACGCCGGGCGAGCTGAAGGGGCGAGCGGACCGTCTGCACCGCTTCGACGATCTGGGTGCCGTCGAGGCGACGCTCGAGCGCTTGACCGATCGCGGGCACGTGCGCCGGTTCGAGCGGCGGCCGGGGCAGAAGGAGGATCGCTACGCCCAGCTGCTGGGAACGGAGCACCGGTCGGGGGCGGGCGGGGACGCGGCGGGCTCGTCGGAGCCGGACGACGGTGGAGATGCTCCGCCGGTCCGGGCGGAGCCTTACGGCGGCGCCGATCTCGGTCTCTCGCCTCCGGCGCCCGACGCGGGGGCCGCGATCGGCGCGCGCGTCACCAAGCTCGAGGAAGAGGTCGGGGTGCTGCGCGAGGCGCTCGAGCGGCTGCGGGAGGAGCTCGGGGCGTAGACAAGCGTCGCGGCCGGCATCCGGTCTTGCGCCGGTGCGGTATCCTTGCTCTAGCAACCATGTCCGTCCCCTCCACATCGGATCCCGCCGCCACGCGCCCTGATCTCCTCGGGGAGAAGCGGCCGGCGCGGTTCTCGCAGACCGAAACCGAGGTGTGGATCGGGCTGCTCGAGACGCACAAGCGACTCACGCGGGCGCTCAACGCCGAGCTCGAGGCTGAGCACGGACTCAGCCTGAGCGCGCTCGAGCTGCTCAGTCGCCTCTCCGCGGCGGAGGACCAGGTGCTGCGGCTCAGCGACCTTGCCGAGCGCTCGGGGCTCAGCCTCAGCCGCGTGTCGCGCATCGTCGACACCCTCGAGGCGCGCGGGCTCGTCGAGCGCCGCCGCTGCCCCGATGACCGGCGCGCCCGCAACGCCAGCCTGACCGCCGCGGGCGCCTCGCTGCTCGAGGCGGCGCAGGCCACCCACTCCGCCGGCGCCCACGCGAGGTTTTTCGCCCAGGTCGAGCCTGCCGAGCTGGACGCTCTGGCCGCAGTGTTCGGGCGCCTCGCGCCCGGCGCCGCCCGGAGCTGCACCTAGCCCTGCGGGCCCGACGCCCGCTTCCCCAGGTCAGATCGCTTGCGCCCGCAAGCTCTTTGCTATATTTGCGCTAGCAAGCTTGCTAAGGCAAGCAAATCGACGACCGAAGGAGCCTCACCATGGCCACAGTCACTTCAGCCCCCGCCCTCGTCCCCACCGGAACCTGGGCCGTCGACACCGCTCATTCGAAGGCCGGCTTCGCCGTCAAGCACATGGGCATCGCCACCGTGCGCGGCGAGTTCACGGACTTCGAGGGCGCGATCGAGATCGGCGACGACATCTCGGCCGCCGAGGTCCACGGCAGCGTGAAGGTCGCCTCGGTCGACACCAGCGAGGAGGGGCGCGACGGCCACCTGCGCTCGCCGGACTTCTTCGACGCCGAGGCCTACCCCGAGATGACGTTCGCCTCGACGCACATCGCGGCCGTCGACGGCGAGACCTTCGCCATCACGGGCGACCTCACCCTCCACGGCGTCACCAAGGAGATCGTCCTGCACGCCGAGGTCCAGGGCGCCGACGTCGACCCGTGGGGCAACGACCGCGTCGGCCTCGAGATCACCGGCCAGCTCTCGCGCGGCGACTACGGCATGAAGTTCAACCAGGCGCTGGGCAGCGGGAACATGCTCGTCGGCGACAAGGTCAAGCTCGCCCTCGACGTCTCGGCCATCAAGCAGGCCTAGCGCCTCGGCCGCCCGACAGCCCCGACCGGCGGCGCGCGACGACTCGCGCCGCCGGTCCCGGGCCGTGGGCCCAAATGCTCCCTTCCCGGGCGCGCGCGTGCACGAGGGCCCCGGGCCAGACTCGAGCCGGCGGCTCTTTCCCTAGCGGCGTCGGCGCAGCGCAGCGTCGGCGATCCACGGCGGCACGTACCCACGGTCCAACTCCGCCAGAGTGGTGCCGGGGGGCACGATCTCGTCGATGCGATCCAGGACGTCGGTCCCGAGCGACACGTCGGCGGCGCCGAGCTGGGTTTCGAGCTGCTCCATCGTTCGCGGTCCGATGATCGGGGCGGTCACCGCGGGGTGCGCCAACACGAACGCCAGGGCGAGGTGGACCATCGTCAAGCCGGCCTCCTCCGCAAGCTGAGCGAGCTGCTCGGCGGCCTCCAGCTTGGCCTGGTTTCCGGGCAGCGAGAGATCGTAGACCGCGGGGATGCGCTGCGCGCGCGAGCTCTGCGGAGCCTCCTGGTTCTGGCGGTAGCGCCCGGTCAGCCAGCCGCCGGCCAGAGGACTCCACGGGATCACGCCCATGCCGTAGCGCTCCGCGACTGGCAGCACGTCGCGCTCGACTGAGCGGACGAGGATCGAGTACGGCGGCTGTTCGGTGGCAAATCGCGCCAGGGAGCGCTGCTTTGAGGTCCAGTGCGCCTCGACGATCGACTCCGCCGGGAAGGTCGAGCAGCCGAAGGCGTGGATCTTGCCCGCACGCTGCAGGTCGGTCAGCGCCGACAACGTCTCCTCGACATCAGTGTCGCGGTCGGGCCGGTGGACCTGGTAGAGGTCGATCCAATCGGTCTGCAGCCGCCGCAGGCTGTTGTCGACCTCGCGGACGATCCAACGGCGGGAGTTACCCCGCTCGTTGGCGTCCTCGCCCATCGAGGCATGGAACTTCGTCGCGAGGATCACGTCGTCGCGACGGCCGCCGGCCAGCGCCTTGCCGACGATCTCCTCCGACTCGCCGGCCGAGTACACGTCGGCGGTG
>JACCTJ010000187.1 GCA_013812485.1 Thermoleophilaceae bacterium | reverse complement strand
AGACCGGCGAGAGCTGGGCGGAAACGCGCCACTACAGGCCATCATCGACGTTCGGGCCGACGGTGAACAGTGCTCGCGCCGACCCCCGGCCGGACCCGGCTAGGCGCGCAGCCGGTAACCCCTGTTGAACAGCCGGTAATTGACGAGGAACAGCGCCAGAGTCGCCGCGGTCAGCAGCAGCAGCGATAGGGCGACGCTCGTCTCGGAGTAGCCCAGGAAGCCATAACGAACGAGCCCGATCATGTAGTAGACGGGGTCGAACCGCGTCAGCGTCTCGAAGGGCTGCGGCAGCAGCGCGGCCGAGTAGAAGACGCCGCCCAGGAAGATCAGCGGCTGCAGGATGAACGTCTGGTAGAACGAAATGTCGTCGAACTGCTCGGCGCGCACGCCGACCAGGACGCCGAGCTGCGCGAAGAAGAAGCCGACGAGCAGCAGCGCCGGCACCAGCACGAAGGGATGCTCGAGCGGTATGTCGACGAGCAGCGCCGCGGCCGCGAGCGTCAGCCCCGCCACCAGCGCGCCGCGCAGGAAGCCGCCGAGCGAGAAGCCCAGCAGCAGCTCTGTCGGCGAGGCGGGCGAGGACAGCTGGTCGTGGATCGCGCCCTGGATCTTCTGCTGGAGGATCGACGACGCGTTGTTGGAGAAGGCGTTCATCGCCCAGGCCATCATGATCAGCCCGGGCACGATGAAGACGACGTAGTCGAAGCCGTGGAGCTTGTCGATCCGCGTGCCCAGTGCCGCGCCGAAGACCGAGATGTAGAGGAACGTCTCCAGCAGCGGCGCGCCGAGCGTCTGGCGCTTGATCTTCATGAAGCGGCTGACCTCGCGCCGCAACAGCGCGGCCATCCGGATCTGGCGCGCGCTCATGCCGCGTCGGCCCCGACGTGCGCGCGGGAGAGCTCGCTGCGCCCGACCAGCGCGAGGTAGGCGTCCTCGAGGCTGCTCGATCCGAACTTCGCCGCGAGATCGGCGCTGGTCCCGCTGGCGACGATCTCGCCCTGGTTGATGAAGGCGATCCGGTCACAGAGCTGGTCGGCCTCCTCCAGGTAGTGCGTCGTCAGCAAGATCGTCGTGCCCTCTTCGTTGATCTGCTTGACGTAGTGCCAGAGCTCGAGGCGCAACTCGACGTCGACGCCGGCGGTCGGCTCGTCGAGGATGAGCAGCTTCGGGCGGTGCATGAGCGCGCGGGCGAGGACGAGCCGCCGCTTCATCCCGCCCGACAACGTGCGGGTGCGGTCGTCGGCTTTCTCGGTCAGCGAGAAGGCGTCGAGCAGCTCCTTGGCGCGCTCGCGGCGTTCCTTCTTGGGAATCCCGAAGTAGCCCGCGTGGTAGTCCAGTGACTCCCTGACGGTCAGGAACCAGTCGAGATCGAGTTCCTGCGGGGAGAGCCCCACCGCGAGACGGGCCTGCCGGTAGTCGCCCAGCGCATCGTGGCCGAAGATGCGGATTTCGCCCGATGTCGGCTGGGCCAGGCCGGTGGTGCAGTGGATGAGCGTCGACTTGCCCGCGCCGTTGGGGCCGAGCAGCCCGAGGCAGGTTCCGGCCGGGACGTCGAGGTCGAGCCCGGCGACGGCGGTGATCTCGCCGAAGCGCTTGTGGACGCCGCGGAGGGTGATGGCGGGGGACGGCATGGACGTCAGGATGACGCACGCGCCCTTCGCGGCTCGGACGCCGGCGCGCCTGGGCTCTCCGCGGCCTCTCGGAAGGGCGAGCGGCGGGCCGCTACGTTGATCGGCTTGCAGAGCGCGCCCTCTCGCCCCTCCTCAGCTTGAGCCTCACCGGCCCGGCCCTGGCCGTCGACACCGGCTTCACCTTCGGAGAGCCGTTCGCGCTCGCCCTCGTGGGCTTCGCCTTCGCGCTGTGGGCCGGCATCGCCGCTCTGTCCCATCAAAGCGAGCGCGCCTTCTCGGCGTCGATCATCTGCCTGTTGCTCGGCCTCGTCGCCGCGGCAACGCTCGCGCTGCTCGGAGCGAAGCCGCTCGACCCCGTGGCCGAGCCGTCCCTGCTCGAGCACCTGAGTGAGGTCGCGCTCATCATCGCCGTGTTCACCACGGGGCTCAGCCTCGAGGCCAACCTGCGCTGGCGCACGTGGCGAAAGGTCGCCGTGCTGCTCGCCATCGTGATGCCGCTGACCATCGCGGCGGTCGCCCTGTTCGGAATGATGGCCATGGGGCTGTCGCTTGGGGCGAGCATCCTGCTCGGCGCCCTGCTCGCGCCGACCGATCCGGTGCTGGCCGGCGACGTCGGCGTCGGCTCGCCCGGCGAGGAGGCGCTTCAGCGCGAGCCGCGTCTTTCGCTGAGCGCTGAGGCCGGCCTCAACGACGGGCTGGCCGCGCCGTTCCTGCTGCTCGGCATTCTCGTGGCCGGGAACGAGACCGGCGCGATCGGCCGCTGGCTCGTGGCCGACGTGCTCTACGCCGTCGGCGTGGCCATAGTCGTGGGTGCGGTCGGCGGCTACCTGGCGGCCGCCGGGTCGGTGCGCCTGCGCGACCGCCGCTTCCTCGACGAGCGACTTGGGCTCTACGCGGCCGTCCCGATCGCCCTCGGCGTCTACGGCCTCGCCGAGCTCGTCGCCTCCTACGGACTGGTGGCCGCCTTCGTCGGCGGCCTCGCCTTTCGCCGCTACGACTTCGGCCACGAGATCAACCGGCGCGCCTACGACGGCGCGGAGGTCGTCGAGAAGTTCACCGAGCTCACGGTCATCCTGTTGCTCGGAAGCATCGTGACGCTCTCGGGGCTGTCCGCGCCCGGCCTCGCCGGCTGGCTGCTCGCCCCGCTCTTGCTGCTGCTGATCCGCCCCGTCCTCGTCGGGGTGCTGCTCGTGCGCTCGGACCTTTCGCGGGGGGAGCGCGCCTTTCTCGGGTGGTTCGGCGTGCGCGGCGTGGCCGCCGTCTACTACGCCTGCGTTGTCGTGGCCTCGGGGGTGCTGCGCCCCGGGGAGGAACGGACGGTCTTCTGGACCGCCGTGGTCTGCGTGGCGATCTCGATCTTCCTGCACGGGACGACTGCGACAGCGGTGTCGCGGCGGTTACTCAGCCAGGCCTGAGAGCGGACGCTCGCGGGGTCTCGACTCAGGCGCGCGCGGCGATCCCATCCTCGCGAAGCCGGCGCGCCCATGCGATCTCCGCGGCGTCCGGTCCCTTGCCCTCCCGCCCGGGCGTCTCGAGCACGGCCGGCAGGCCGTCGAAGCGCGGCTCGGAGAGAAACGCCGCGATGCCTTCGCGGCCGAGCTCGCCGTCACCCAGGTTGGCGTGTCGGTCGCGGTTGGAGCCAAGGCCGGTCTGGGAGTCGTTCACGTGCAGGCAGCGCAGGCGGTCGAGGCCGACAACCGATTCGAAGTCGTCGACCACGGCCGCCAGGCGTGCGGCGTCGCTCACGTCGTAGCCACTGGCCAGCAGGTGGCAGCAGTCGAGGCAGACCCCGAGGCGGCCGGCATGCTCGTCGGCGGCACCCTCGATCAGCGCGGCGAGCTCCTCGAAGGTCCGCCCGATGGTCTGGCCCGCGCCGGCGGTGTCCTCGAGCAGGAGGGGGCAGCTCTGCGTCTCCCCGAGCGCCGTGTCGATCGCCTCGACGATCCGGGCCATGGCCTCGTCCTTGGGGTCGCCCACCGCCGAGCCGGGGTGCACCACGACTCCCGCGGCGCCGATGCCGTCGCCGATCCGCAGGGCGTGGGTCAGCGACTCGAGCGACTTGCGTCGGATCTCCGGATCCTTGTTGGCCGCGTTGATCAGGTAGACGGCGTGGATGACCACAGCTTCGATCGGACCGCCGGCCCGCGCCTCGCGGAAGGCCGCGAAGTCCTGGACGCCGTAGCGCGTCGTGCGCCACGCGCGCGGGGACTGGTTGAAGATCTGGATCGCGGCGCAGTCGCGTTCGACGCCGCGCTCGAGGGCCTTTACGAGCCCGCCCGCGGGGGACACGTGGGCGCCGATTAGCATCTCTTCGACATGGCCTCGACCGATTCGATGAGGGTCCGCTTCGCGCCCTCGCCCACCGGTGCCCTGCACATCGGCGGCGCGCGGACCGCACTCTACAACTGGCTCCTGGCCCGCGGATCGGGCGGGACGCTGGTCCTGCGCATCGAGGACACCGACCGCGAGCGCTCGACGCCCGAGAACGTGGCCCAGATCCTCGACGCGCTCGAGTGGCTCGGCCTCGGCTGGGACGAGGGACCGCTCTCCCAGGCCGAGCGGGGGCAGCGCCACCGCGAGGAGATCGCCCGGCTCGTCGGCGAGGGCCACGCCTACGAGGACGAGGGCGCCGTGCGCCTGCGCGTGCCCGCCGAGGGCGCCACCGTGGTCCACGACGTCATCCGCGGCGAGGTCCGCTTCGAGCACTCGGCGATCGACGACTTCGTCATCGCCCGCTCGGACGGCAGCCCGCTCTACAACCTCGCCGTCGCCGTCGACGACCGCGACATGGAGGTTACCCACGTCGTGCGCGGGGAGGACCACCTCTCGAACACCCCGCGCCAGCTCATGGTCCTGAGCGCGCTCGGCGCCGAGCCGCCGCTCTACGCTCACCTTCCCCTCCTGCACGGCCCTGACGCCAAGAAGCTCTCGAAGCGCCACGGCGCCGCGTCGGTGCAGGGGCTGCGCGAGGCCGGCTACCTGCCCGAGGCGGTGCGCAACTACCTCGCCCTGCTCGGCTGGGGCGCGGACGCGACCACGACCTTCTTCTCGACCGACGACCTGATCGGGCGCTTCTCGCTCGAGCGCGTGTCCCGAAATCCAGCGGTGTTCGACGAGCAGAAGCTCCGGTGGATGAACGGGCGCTACCTGCGAGAGCTCGGGCCGGCCGAGCTCGCACGACGGCTCGAGGACCTCTGCGGCCCCCGGCCCGGCCTGGCCGGTGCCGCCGCGATCGCTCAGGAGAAGCTGCAGACGCTGGCGGACTTCTGGCCTCTCGCCGGCTTCCTGGTCGAGCGCCGCGAGATCGACGAGCGCGCGTGGCGCAAGGTCATGCGCGAGGGGGCGCTCGAGAACCTGGCCGAGGCTCGAGAAGCCCTCGCCGGCGCCGAGCCCTTCGACCAGGGAACGGTGGAGGCTGCCCTGCGCGCGGTGGTGGAGCGGCGCGGCACCAAGCCCAAGGAGGTCTTCCAGCCCGTCCGCGTGGCCATATCCGGCTCGACCGTCTCACCCGGCATCTTCGAGTCGGTGGTCGGCCTCGGGCGCGCGGAGACGCTCGCGCGAATCGATCACGCGCTCGGCCGGCTCGGCTGAGGCAGTCCGTCGCCGTGGCGGCCCCGGCCGCGGGCGCGCTCAACTTTCGCCCCACCCGTGCCGATATTGCCCAGGCGAGATATCCGATCCACCGACAGGAGGCGAGCGGACAGGCATGGAGGCGGCGATCAAGCCGACGGCAAGGAGAGACGCGATCTCGAGCCGCCCCGTCGGCGAGGGCCATGGTCGTAGGCTGACGCGCGCGCTCGAGGCGCTCGAGGTCTTCCCCGCCCTGTTGGAGTCGCGCGATCGCCTGCTGCGTACGGTCGGCGCCGAGCAACCCTCCACCAGCGACATGGTCGCCACGGTGGAGAGCGACCCGGCGCTCGCGATCTCCGTTCTGCGGCTGGCCAACCGGCGCTCGCACCCAAGAGGCGGCAAGGTGGTGAGCCTCCGCGAGGGGGTCGAGATCCTGGGCCCCGCCGCGGTGGAGGCGCTGGCCGCGCGCGCCGACGTCTTCGACTTCTTCGAGCGCACCCCGACCTGGGACATCGCGCCCGATCGCTTCCGGCTACACGCGATCGCCGTGCAGCGAGCCGCCGACCGCATCGCTCGCGAGGTCGACCATGCCGACCGCGATGGCGTGCTCGTGGCCGCGCTGTTGCACGACGTCGGCAAGCTCGTGCTGGTCCAGGCCTACCCGGGCTACCCCGAGCGGGTCCACGGCGACGCGAACACCGCCGAGGAGCGCATCCGGGCCGAACGTCTGCACCTCGGCGTCGACCACGCCCTCGTGGGCGGGGTGCTGGCCCGCCGCTGGCAGCTGCCGGTCAGGCTCGCGAGCACGATCGAGCGCCACCACTCCGATGAGCCGCACGCCGACGCCGCGATCGTGCGGCTCGCCGACATGGTGGCCGCCTACGTCGGCGACCAGCCGGTCGACCCCAAGCAGTTGCTGTCCGCCGCGCGCGCCGTGGGCCTCAGCCCCAGGGGCCTGCGCGCCATCCTCTACGAGCTGCCTTTCGGGACCGCCACCGAGCGGCGCCACGTCGACCCCTGCCCGCTGTCGGGTCGGGAGCTCGAGATCCTCAAGCGCCTGGCCGAAGGCAAGGTCTACAAGCAGATCGCCAGCGAGATCGGGCTCTCGACCAGCACCGTCCGCACCCACCTGCACAACACCTACGCCAAGCTCGGGGCGGTCGACCGCGCCCAGGCCGTGCTGCTCGCTACGCAGCGCGGCTGGCTCTAG
>JACCTJ010000181.1 GCA_013812485.1 Thermoleophilaceae bacterium | reverse complement strand
TCTCCGGGGAGCTCTACCGCCGCGGACTGATCTGCCGCGCCGACGACCGCGGCGATCCGGTGATCCAGCTCGCCCCGCCGCTGATCGCCGACACCGAGCAGTTCGAGGAGATCGAATCGATCCTGCGCGGAGTCCTGACCGAGGCCTCCGAGCGCATGCTGGGCTGATCTGACGTGAAGGCACTGCGGGTCGCCGTGCTCGGCGCCGGCGGGACGATCGCCCCGGCGATCGTGCGCGACCTGGCGGAGTCGGAGGAGGTCCTGGCGCTGAGCCTGCTCGACCTCGACGCAGAGCGCGCGCGGTGGGTCGCGGAGGCGCATGCGCCCGAGGCCGACGTCCGTTCGGTCGAGCCGGGCGCAGATCTCGCCGGCGCGCTCGAGGGCTTCGACGTCGTGCTCAACGCGGCGAGCTACCGGATCAACCTCGAGGTCATGCACGCGGCGCTCGCGGTCGGCGCGAACTACCTGGATCTCGGCGGCCTCTACTGGATGACGGCCCGGCAGCTCGAGCTCGACTCCCGCTTTCGCTCGGCGGGACGGCTGGCCGTGCTCGGGATCGGCTCGAGCCCCGGTAAGACCAACCTGATGGCGCTGCGCGCCGCGCGCGAGCTCGGCGCCGATCGGCTCGACACCGTGCATGTGTCTGCGGCGGGACGTGACCTCGACCCGCCCGCCGGCTTCAGCCCGCCCTACGCGGTCCAGACCCTGGTGGACGAGGTCACGCTCGCGCCCGTGGTCGTGCGCGACGGCGCCGCGAAGGAGAGCGAGCCGCTCAGTCCGGGCGGAATGGTGACCTTTCCCGAGCCGATCGGCCCGGCGAGCACGATCCACACGCTGCACTCGGAGCTGCTGACCTTCCCCGGCTCCTTCGCAGCGCGCGAGGTCAGCTTCCGGCTCTCGCTGGCGCCGGCGATCGAGGAGCGGGTGCGCGAGCTGGCCGCGGGAACTCCGGAGGAGGTCGCAGCGGCCGCGCGGGAGGCCGTGCCCTCCTCGGCGCGGACGGTCAGCGCGCACGTCGTCGAGGGCACGGTGGGCGAGCGCGCGGTCGAGGTCAGCGCGCTGACCGAGCCGCACGAGCGCTGGGGGCTCGGGGGCGGGATCGTCTCCACCGGGACGCCGGCGAGCGCGACGGTGCGGCTGCTCGCCCGGGGCCAGGTCAACCACGTCGGTGTGCTTCCGCCGGAGCGCTGCCTCGAGCCCGACCTGCTCTTCCGTGAGCTCGAGGCGCGCGGGCATCGCTTCGCGGTGGCCCCGGCCGCGGCCGCGGCGCGGCCATGAAGGTCGGCGTCCTTACCGAGATCAAGGTCGACGAGTACCGCGTCGGCCTGACGCCGGCGGGTGTCCGCGAGCTCGCCGAGCACGAGCACGAGGTGTTGATCGAGGCCGGAGCGGGCGAGGGCTCGGCCATCGCCGACGCCGAGTACGAGGCCCAGGGCGCGCGCGTCGTGGCCGATGCCGACGCCGTGTTCGACGAGGCCGAATTGATCGTCAAGGTCAAGGAGCCGCAGCCCGAGGAGGTAAGCCGGCTGCGACGCGAGCACACGCTGTTCACCTACCTGCACCTCGCCCCGGAGCCCGAGCTGACCGAGGGGCTCGTGGCCTCGGGGGCCACCTGCCTGGCCTACGAGACCGTCGAGGGGCCGAACGGACAGCTACCGCTGCTCGCGCCGATGAGCGAGGTGGCGGGGCGGATCGCCACCCAGGCCGGGGCCTTCATGCTAGAGCGCCCGCTCGGGGGGCGCGGGGTGCTGCTCGGCGGCGTCCCGGGGGTGGCCGCGGCCAATGTGGTGATCATCGGCGGGGGCGTGGTCGGGTTCAACGCCGCGACCGTGGCGATCGGCATGGCCGCCGACGTATTCGTGCTCGACAACCGCGTCGAGCGGTTGCGCGAGCTCGACCTCGCGCTCGGCGGGCGGGCCTCGACGGTGTTCTCCTCGACGCTCGCCATCGAGGAGCTGCTGCCCCGCGCCGACCTCGTCATCGGTGCGGTGCTCGTGCACGGCGCGCGCGCCCCGTGGGTCGTGCGCCGCGAGCAGCTCGGGCCGATGAAGGAGCGCGCGGTGCTGGTCGACGTCGCCATCGACCAGGGCGGCTGCTTCGAGACCTCGCGCCCTACCACGCACTCCGACCCGACGTACATGGAGGAGGGCGTGACCCACTACTGCGTGGCCAACATGCCGGGTGCGGTCCCAGTCACCTCGACGTGGGCGCTGACCAACGCGACCCTCCCCTACGTGCTTGCGCTGGCCGACCACGGCGTGGCCGAGGCGCTGGCGACGACCCCGGGGCTGGCGCCCGGGGTGAACGTGGCCGGCGGCCGGGTCACCCACCCCGCCGTGGCCGAGGCCCACGGGCTCGAGCTGACGGCGATCGATGACGTCTTGGGAGCAACAGCCTGAGAGGAGAGCGAACATGACCACGACCGTCCGCAATCTGGAGAACTTCGTCGGGGGCGAGTGGCTCGCGCCGAGCGCCGAGGGAGAGGACGTGGTCCTCGATCCCTCGACCGAGGGTGAGCTGGCGCGCGCGCCGCGATCCTCGCCCGGCGACGTCGACCGCGCGGTGGCGGCCGCGCGGGCCGCGCTGGGG
>JACCTJ010000318.1 GCA_013812485.1 Thermoleophilaceae bacterium | reverse complement strand
ACCCCGCCCACACTCTGCCCTCGCTCAAGCGGCTCCTCCCCGACTTCACTCTGGAGGAGGCCGGGTTCGAGCAGCAGTACCGGTTGATGAGACTCGCCTTGGAGGCCTCGCGTGACGAGTTGATCGTCATCGAGGGCGAGGCCCTGCGCCGCTCGCCCGCGGCGGTCGTCGAGGGCTACTGTCGGCGGGTCGGGCTCTCGTTCCTGCCCGAATCGCTGAGGTGGCAGGCGGGGCTGGTTGCCGACTGGAGGCGGTGGGAGGACTGGCACGGCGACGTCGCGGCGAGCACGGAGATCCGACCGCCAAGTGCTAGCCGGGAGCCCGGACGTCCGGAGGGAGTGAACCTTGACGTCTACGCGAGCTGCCTCGATTACTACGAGAAGATGATTGAGCTCGGCGGGCTGAGTCGGGGCTAGGAGGCTCTAGCGAAACTCGGAATCCCGCTCTGCATGCAGAGATCCAAGCAGGCTGGGCGGGCGGCTACCCCAAGGTGCGGCGGTTCTACCCCACAGGCGGGACTGCGCGATCCGCGATAGGGTGCCGCTCAGGGGGTACGCGGTGCTAGGAGGAGTCGTGCGGTCGGCGTATGGGCAAGCGGACGGGACGCCAGCGCGATACGGCCTTCACCCTCTTTGGTGACGAGGAGTTCGAGAGGCTCTTCTACAACCGCCGCCACACCTTTGAGGCGCCCTTTCGGCGGCGGGTCGAGCGTGAGGCAAAGGTTCGCGGCATACGCAACGTCCGGAAACGCGCCAGTTAGCTCAAGAATGCGCTAGGGATGTACGATCAGGGGTAGACTGGGATCGCATGCGTAGCGGCAAGTACAGGCTCCGAACCGCTCTGCGGGAGAACCTCCCGGAACGGCTCGCTGCCCGGATTCCAAAGGGCCGCCACGACTGCGGCAATCACGAGTGGTACAAGGCTGCCGAACAGACTTGGCGCTGCTACCACTGCGAGCCCGGCTTCACGGATTCGGTTCCGTGGAGCGAGCAGGAGATCGAGGCCCGTCGGTGGGAAGCTGGCGCAATGCAGGTTCGGGCGGGCGTCCCACAGCCAAATCGGCACAAGGTTTCTCACTAAGCCCAGCCCTACCGGCGAGTGTAAGCCCGCTTCCCGCTGGATCGCGGGCCGCCGGGTCCGACCTCCATGCGGACCTGACGATCCTCGCCAAGCTGGCGTGTGCGCTGGCTCAAGCACGGGCCGTCCCGCTCGCACGGGCCTTCCTGCTCGCCGCATAATCGGACGGTTCCTGCCTCTGCCTCGCTCAGAGGTACCGTTGCGATGATGCAGCTCACGCTGGAGCTGGGCAATGAGGTGAGCGTTCCCGTCCTTATCGATCATGGCCAGTTCATCGCGTGCGATCCCGAGGCCCGACTGACATCGAGAGCTACGGCACCCAGGCGTCGCGTGAGGGTCTGGCCATCTGGGGGGACGGTGGCGGCGTCACGGTCTTCACCGCTAGCCACTGGACCGGACCAACGTCGCGGTCGCCCTCCACCCGACGCGCCCCAGCTTGGGACTGGATGCTTGGGACCACGTGGTGGAGGCTGGTATGACGCTTGGGAACGGACGCCTGCACATCTACGGCCCAGAGGACGCCGTCATCAATGAGGCGTCAGTCGCTCTTCCTCCGGGCAGCTACTCCCTGCCCGTCTGCGGTAACCCGGTTTTAACACGACCAACGAGTTCGATGAAGAAGGAGCCGACAACTATGCGTTGTGGCTGTGGCCCGGACCGGGCCTCGAACGCCGCGTCTTGAAGGACGGCTTCGCGTGGATGGACTGACTGCCGGTTTCCCGGGAAGCGACAACGGTAGTTTCGCTACTAGATGCCGTGCCCACAGACGTTGAGGACACGGCTGATCGGCGGCCGGTCTCCCAGTGAGCTGTGCGGTCGACGACGGTTGTAGTAGCGCAAGAAGCTTCTCAGGCTCTTGGCTCGAGCGGTCGAGCTCGGAAGTGGCGCTGCCCGACCGGCGAATGCAAGCCCGGCTCGCAGTGGCTTTCCCCCGAGTTCCGCAGCTGATGGGCATTTGAGGGCTGATTCGGGCGCGGGTTTCCTGCTGTAGAGCCAAAGCCGAGTTCGCAGGGACTCCAAAGCGTGGGCACACGGTTCGGGCTGGGATGCTTGTTGCTGTCGGGCTGGTGTGGTAGTTGTGTGGGCATGTATTTGCGGGCGACGCAGCGGCGGCGGAAGGACGGGTCGGTGGTCCGGTACGTGCAGCTGGCGCACAACCGCCGCGTGAACGGCGTCACGCAGGCCGAGGTGCTGCTGAACCTCGGCCGCGAGGACCAGCTGGACATCGACGGGCTGCGGCGGTTGGCGGCGTCGATCACCCGCTTCACCGACGGTGATGGCGGCGGGCAGCCGTTGCCGGGCGCGCCGGGCGAGTTCGATGTCGTGGGCTCACGGCCGTTGGGTGGGGTGTGGCTGCTGGACGGGCTGTGGCGCGCGCTCGGCGTCGACCGGGCGCTGGGACGGGTGCTTGGGCCGCGGCGGTTCACGACGGATGTCGAGCGGGTGCTGTTCGCGCTGGTCGCCAGCCGCGCCTTGGATCCGTGCTCGAAGCTCGCCGCCGCCGAGTGGGCCTCGCTGGACGTCCACGTGCCGGGGCTAGCGGGGATGGACGAGGACCAGGCCTACCGGGCGATGGACCTGCTGGTCGAGGCCGACGCGCAGGCGAAGGTGCAGGAGGCGGTGTTCTTCGCCTGCGCGGACCTCTTGAACCTCGAGGTCGACCTGCTGTTCTTCGACACCACGAGCACCTACTTCGAGCGCGACGAGCCCGAGCGCGGCGAGGGCGCGTTCCGCGTCTTCGGCCACAGCAAGGATCACCGCCCGGATCTGCCGCAGATCGTGATCGGGCTGGCGGTCACCCGCGAGGGGATCCCCGTCAGGGTGTGGTGCTGGCCGGGCAACACCAACGACATGTCGGTGATCGGCGAGGTCAAGGACGGCCTCAGGGGCTGGCGCCTCGGCCGCGTCGTGACCGTCGTCGACCGTGGCTTCTCCTCCGATGAGAACCTGCGCTACCTGACCCGGGCGGGCGGGCACTGGATCGCCGGCGAGCGGATGCGCGACGGCTCCCCGGACGCCCGTGCGGCGCTCGCGCGCCAGGGCCGCTACCAGACCGTGCGCGACAACCTCCGCGTCAAGGAAGTCCGGATCGGCGAGGGCGACGCGGCGAAGCGGTTCATCGTTTGCCACAACCCCGCCGAGGCCGAGCGCGAGCGCACCGGGCGCGAGGACACCGTCCGCCGGCTCGAGGCCGAGCTCGACCGGATCGAGACCCAGCGCGCGAAGGCCAAGGACGCCAACGCTCGCGAGGCGCACACGCGCTCAGAGTGCGCGCTCAGGGATCACCCCGCGCTCGGCCGCTACCTGCGCCAGACCCCCTCGGGTCGGCTGCGGATCGACCGCGCCAAGATCGCCGCCGAAGAGCGCCTTGACGGCAAGTTCCTGCTGTCCACCTCAGACCCCGACCTCTCCGCCGAGGACGTCGCGCTCGGCTACAAGAACCTGCTCGAAGCCGAACGCGGCTTCCGCGACCTGAAGACCACACTCGAGCTCAGGCCTGTCTTCCACCGCCTCGAGCACCGCATCCGCGCCCACGTCCTGCTCTCCTGGCTCGCGCTGCTCCTGATCCGCGTCGCCGAACGCCAGACCAACCAGACATGGCGGCGCATCGCGCTCGAACTCCAGCGGCTGCACCTCGTCACGCTCACCGGCCCCACCGGCACGATCGCGCAGACCACCGAGCTCACCGACCCCCAACGCGAGCTCTACGCCGCCACCGGCATCAAGTCGCCGCCGCGAATCACCGCGCTACACCCAGCCTGAGCCCCGCCAGCCGCCCCACCCGGCGTGGGCACACACGCACAAGCCGCACAAAGCCCCGACACCCCAGCAGCCATGCGGAATTCCGGCCGTTCTACGTGCCCATCAACTGCGGAACTCGGGTGAAGGCGGACCCTCTGCATCCCCTCGTGCCGCGCGAGACCAAGCGGTGGAAGTCGCTCTACCGGGGCCGCGCCTCTGTCGAGCGCGAGTTTGGCCGCTTGAAGAATGAGTGGGCGCTGCTGCCGCTGCGCGTGCGGGGGATCGAGCGGGTGCGGCTCCATGCCGACCTGACGATTCTCGCCAAGCTGGCCTGCGCGTTATCGAGGGCGCAGGCCGCTCACCAAATGGCTTAGTCCCGCTCACCCCGGGCAGACTCCCGGTGGTGATCCCAACCGTCCTGATTATCGCCCTCGTCGTGGGGCGATGGTGGATCGTCCCGCTTGCTGGCCTCGGCTGGGCGTTACTCCTGACGCGCTACGCGGTCGCGGCGAGCCGGAGTCGCGCCGGGAGCTCGGCCGCGGGCGCGGGCGCCCTCGGGCCGGCCTCGGACGGTCCCTAACATCGGGAAGGTGGCGAGCGCCCTGGAGCATTGACCGGCGGGGTGCCTCGCGGTCGCCGCGAGCCCGCGGCGCTCGAGCGGTTAGCGCGCGCCGGATGCGACCCGGCGCGGGGAATTCCCTCGCGCGCCCGTCGAGCTCTTCCGTGTGCCCTGAGCTCTCGGGGGATCTCGTGACCCGGGGCGTGTGGACCGCGATCCTCGGTGCCGCGCTGGTCCTCGCCGGCCTCGCCTTTGGCCCGACGCCGCTGCTCGTCCCCGGCGTGGGACTCGTC
>JACCTJ010000299.1 GCA_013812485.1 Thermoleophilaceae bacterium | reverse complement strand
GGGGGCTCCCGAAGCCGAGCCCGGCGCCCGTGAGGCTGCGGCCCCCGCGCCCCTGGAGGTCTGGGCGGTCGGTGACGGCGCCGACGGCGGGGAGGCCGGCCAGCGCGTGGGGCGCATGATCGTGGCGGCCCGCCCGGCCCACCTCCTCTACCTCGGCGACGTCTACGAGCGCGGCACGCGCTCGGAGTTCGACACCAACTACGGCCTCGCGTACGGCGCGCTCGCCCGCCGGACCTTGCCGACGCCGGGCAACCACGACTGGCCCCGCCATGCGGAGGGTTACAACCCCTACTGGAAGAGCGTCACCGGCCGACGCATGCCGAGCACCTATGCCGCCCGGATCGCCGGCTGGGAGGTTCTCAGCTTGAACTCGGAGACCGCGAGCGCCGCTTCGCCGCAGGTTCGCTGGCTCGAGGGCAGGGTCGCCTCCGGGGGGACCTGCCGGCTCGCGTTCTGGCACCGGCCACGGTTCAGCGCCGGCAAGCACGGCGATCAACTCGCCGTCGCGCCCTTCTGGCGCACACTGCGCGGCCGGGCCGCGCTCGTCATCAACGGGCACGAGCACAACATGCAGGAGCTGCGGGTGCGCGACGGCATTCGTGAGCTGATCGCCGGCGCGGGCGGGCACAGCGAGTACCAACTGCGCGCGGAAGATCCGCGGCTGGCGTGGTCGAACGCGACCGCCGACGGCGCGCTGCGCCTGCGGCTGCGCCCCGGCCGGGCGGACTACGCCTTCGTTACGTCCGCCGGCCGCGTGCTGCGTCGCGGCACGGCGACCTGCCGCCCGGCCTGAAGTCGAGCCCCGGCGACGTGCTGCTCGGCGTAGGGCGAGCCGCCGCTGCCGCCGCGACCTGTGACCCGGCGCCGGGCGCGAGCCGCTCGCCTCCGACGCGCCCGACCGCCTGGATACGCTGCCGCTCGATGAGCGCGCTCGACGCCGTCTGGGCCCTGGTCGTGGCGGCGGCGCTGACCCTGGTCGCAACCCCGCTGGCAGCGGCGCTCGCGCGCCGGATCGGCGCCCTCGACCAGCCCAAGGAGCGCGGCCTCCACGACCGGCCGATGCCGCGCCTCGGCGGGCTGGCGATCCTGGCCGGCGCGCTGCTCGCGGGGGCGCTCTTCCTATCTCCCGGGACCGAGACCCGCGGGATCATGATCGGGGCGGCGATCGCCGCTCTGCTCGGCGCCCTCGACGACACCTTCGACCTGCCGGCGGCCCCCAAGCTCGCCGGCCAGGTGATCGCCGCGGCCATACCCGTGCTCTCCGACGTGCGGGTCGAGAACGCCACCCTGCCGTTCCTGGGTGCGCTCGACTTCGGCCCCGTGCTCGGCGGCGCCCTCACCCTCGTCGGGATCGTGGCGGTCATGAACGTGGTCAACTTCACCGACGGCGTCGACGGGCTTGCCGCGGGGGTCTGCGCGATCGCCGGGGTCACCTTCGCCGCCATCGCGCTCTCGCTCGGCCGCGTCGACGCCGGCGTGCTAGCGGCGCTCACCGCGGGAGCCGCGCTCGGCTTCCTGCCGCACAACTTCCACCCTGCCTCGATATTCATGGGCGAGTCCGGCTCGAGCCTGCTGGGGCTGCTGCTCGCCTGCGTGGCCATTCAGGGCGTGCTCAAGACCGCGGCCGTGGTCGCCCTGGCCTTCCCGCTAGTGATCCTCGCCGTGCCCATCCTCGACACGGGCTTCGTCGTGGCCAAGCGGATCAAGTACCGCCGGCCGGTCTACCTCGGCGACCGCTCACACTTCCATCATCGCTTCGCCAACATCGGGTTCTCCCAGCGCCGTACCGTGCTCTACCTCTACGGATGGACGCTGGCCCTGGCAGGGCTTGCCCTCGCGCTGAGGTTCGTCCCCTACTCCGACGACCGCGGCAACTTCGACGCGGAGTGGACAGCGGTGATGCTGGTCGCCGGACTCGCCGCGGCGGCGACGAGCGTGTACCTCGTCTACATCCTGGAGATCCTCAAGTTCCGCCGCTTCCGCGAGCGGCAGATGCGGCGGGAGGCGATCGCGCGCGGTGTCGCACCGCCCGCGGAGGCGGAGATCACAGCCGAGATCGCTCGCGAGGTGCAGACCGGGGAGTTCAGCGCGGTCGGTCGCGAGTAGTAGCCGGCGACGTGGACGCGGCCTCACCGTTCGAGCCGCGCGCACGCTCCGGCGTAATGGTCGAGGACGCCCGTCCACCCGCGGCTGTTGCGCTCTCGCCGCTCGGGTCCACGCGAGCCCAGTCGCTCCCAGCCGCGGTGCACGAGCTTCACGGCGGTGCCGGCGCCATCCTCGCTGAAGGTCAGCTCGACCTCGGTGGCCTCGTTGCGATCGAAGCGGAGATGCCAGAGGTACACGAGCCGGTGCGGGGGCTCCCAGGCGAGGACCTCGCCCCAGTCGTGCTCGACGCCTAGCGGAGTGCGCTCGAAGATGCGCCCGCCCGGGAACGGCTCAAAGGTGATCGTGAGCCCCGGCTCCGCCGAGACGGAGTGACTCACCGGCCACCAGAGGCTGGTCCTCGTCGTCCACACCTCGAAGGCGCGGTCGACCGGGCACGCGACGCGAAACTCGAGCTCGAGCGGCTCGATCACCGCTCTCGGCCCCGCTCACGGCCGGGCGGGTTCTCGGCCATCAGGGAGAAGCGCGCCGCCGCCTCTCCCCACACCTGCTCGAGATAGGCCCGCACGGCGCCGATGCCCTCGTCGTGGAGGCGGTAAAGGCGGCGGGTCCCCTCCGCCCGGTCGGCGACCAGGCCGGCCTCCTTGAGCAGGCGGAGATGCCGTGAGACGGCCGGCCGGCTGATCGGAAGTCGGTCGGCGAGCTCGCGTACCGAACGGTCGCGGTCGCCGAGCAGCTCGACGATCGCGCGGCGATTGGGATCGCCGAGCGCGTCGAAGGGATCTCCCGGGAGGGCCTCGAGCGAGATGTTGCCATGGTCGCACAACTGTTACCGTTACGATGTCGTTACCAATTCTGGTGCGCGCTCGATGCGCCGCTCCGGCCCCGCCCGGCGATCCGACGAGGGAGTCCTAATGGAGTACGAGGCAAGCTCGCTGATCGAGGCCGGTTCCGACACGATCTGGCCGATACTGACCGACGCCTCCGGCTATTCCGACTGGGACTCGGGAGTCGAGCGAGTGGAGGGGACGATCGCGCCCGGGGAGAAGATCAAGGTCTACTCCGAGGCCAACCCGGGTCGCGCCTTTGCGGTCCGGGTCACGGAGTACGCACCGGGCGAGAAGATGACCTGGAGGGGCGGGATGCCGCTCGGGCTGTTCAAGGGGGTGCGTACCTTCACGCTCTCTCCTCAGGGCGGCGGCACGACGAGGTTCGCGATGAGAGAGGAGTTCAGCGGCCCGCTTCTTCCGCTCATCGCTCGTTCGATGCCCGACCTCGGCCCGTCGTTCGAGC
>JACCTJ010000283.1 GCA_013812485.1 Thermoleophilaceae bacterium | reverse complement strand
GTTGCCTCGCTCGTCGAGGTCGCGCCTGGCGGGGGTGCTCACGGCTGCGTCGACATCGTGGGCACTTATGCGGTAAAGGCGCATTTCGTTCCTGGCATGCCGGCTTAGCCTCATGAGGCGTGGATCTTGACGGCGACGATGGCGGAATCGCGTCGGCACGACGAGCGGGATGGCCCCGCCTGGTAGAGCAGCCGCATTCGCTGTTCTACGAAGGAGGGACCATGTCCGCACTTGGGAATCTCGATCGAGCGGGACGCCCGCGCTCGCCCGCGACCATGCCCGGCTACCACGCAGGGCGCCCGCCGGCCAACAAGGGAAGGCGCTACCCGGCCGATCCGCCGCGCGTCGAGGAGATCGTCGCCGTGATGCGCCAGGCCGGCGAGAGCAGCTACGGGCCCGCCTGCGCGGGATGATCGTCGTGCTCTGGCGTGCCGGACTCCGAATCCACGAGGCGCTCGCGCTCGCGGAGACCGATCTGGAGGAGCGCCGCGGCGCCAGCCTCGTCCGCCACGGCGGAGACAAGCGGCGCGAAGTCGGCATGGACGACTGGGGCTGGGAACAGCTGCGGCCCTGGCTGTCTCGTCGAGCCACGATGCCGGTCGGGCCACTCTTCTGCGTGATCGGCGGCCCTTCGGTAGGGCGGCCGTGGACGGCCAGCGCCGTCCGTTCCCAGCTTCGGCGGCTCGCCGCCGAAGCTGGCGTCCGCCGCCGCTTTGCCCCTCACCAGTTGCGCCACGCTCACGCGATCGAGATGGCCGGCGAGGGCGTTCCGCTCAACATCATCCAGCGCCAGCTGGGGCACACCGATCTCGGCGTCACCTCGACGTACCTGCAGGGGATCGACAACGCCGAGATCGTCAACGCGGTGCATGCCCGCAGGGCGCCGATGATGCCGGCGAGCGCTGGCTTGCGGCTCTGAGCGGCCCAGTTCCGAGCTCGGCGCGACGGTCGCATCCGCCTGCGCGCGAAGCGGGAGCGAGAAGCGTTAGGCGGAACGGAGGCGCTCTGGTCCCTCCAGGGCCGTCCGCTCGTGGTAGACATCCCATCGTGAGCACGCCGACACCCGGCCGTCCGGGAACCCTCGGGCTTCCCACCGATCGGGAAGACGCGGGCGCCCTCATTGCGGTTGGCCAGGTGAGCGATCACCGCGAAGATGAGGTGACGACTCGGGTGGCGAGCGCAGCCGACGCGCCCGTCATCGCGGAGATCGGCGCCGAGGCCTTCGAGGGCTACCGCGCCTGGGCGCCCCCCGAGTGGTCGCCGCCCTCAATGGACGGAGAGGAGGCCTTCGTCGCCGTGGCGCTCTCGCGCTCGGATGTCTGGTTCCTGCTGGCTAGAGCGCACGGCAAGGCCGTGGGTCACGTCGCGCTGTCGCCCTTCACGATGGTTCAGCAACAGCCGCCCCCCGCCGGCACCATCAACCTCTGGCAGCTGTTCGTTCGCCCGCCGTGGCAGGGTCGCGGCGTCGCCACCGAGCTGATGCGGGCGGCAGGGGCCGAGGCGCGGCGACGAGGGTTCACCCGCATGCGCCTGTGGACGCCGCGCGATGCGGCTCGAGCCAGGCGCTTCTACGAGCGCGAAGGCTGGACGGCTACCGGCAGCACCCGCGGGAGTGCTTTGGTGGGGCTCCCCTTGGTGCAGTACGCACGAGTGCTCACGGACGCAAGCTGAAGCGGCAGACCATGCCGGTTGCGCTTGGGACCAGCGAAACCGGAGGGTGACGCCCTGGGAGTCCTCTCGCCTTGCGCGCAAAGCAGCAGTGCCGAACCTGCTGCTTTTGGAAGAGAGGGGCTATCCACCGTGGTCGGAAAGCGCCTCGACGATCGCTTGGCGGATTTGATGCGTCGCGTGGCTTGAGAACCGGAGGCCCGCCCGGGGGTCGAATGTCTCGGCGGCGCGGACAAGTTCGGGTGTGCCCGCTTTGATCAGGTCAACCAATGGCGGGTCGTGGGTGTGGTACTCGTCCGCGATCGAGGTGACCAGGTGCAGGTTGGCCTCGACCAGCTGTTGCTTGGCTTCGGGATCGCCGAGCGCGATGCGGGCTGCGAGGTCCGCCTCCTCAAGCGCGACGAGCCGTCGTGTCGCGCGGACTTGCTCGCGGAGGAGCTCGAGGTCCTCGCTGCTGGTAGCCGCGCTGATCGCGATGGACCACCAAGGCTCTCGGCGTTCGTCGGTCTGGTGGCGGGGGCTGCGGAGCATCCGGACGACCGTGTTGCGAATCTCTTGCCGATTGGCGCCCAGGTCCTGGAGCACGGCATTGGCGGCGCCTTCGTCCTTGCGCACGAGGCCGAGCAGGATGTGCTCGGTGCCGATGTAGTTGTGGCCAAGGCTGAGCGCCTCGCGCAGCGCGCGGTCGAGCACTTGCCGGGCGGATTTGGTGAATCTGATGTGGCCGGAGGTCGGAGCGGCGCTGGCTTCATGCTGCCGTGCCGCGGCGGCGCGCGCTGCGTCCAGCGTCACGCCCAATGATTGGAGGGCGAGCGCCGCTAGGCCGTCCGGTACGCGCAGCAGTCCAAGCAGAAGGTGGTCCTCGACGACGCTGGTGTGCCCAAGATCGCGCGCCTCCTCCTTGGCGAGCTCGCAGACGGCCCGCGCCCGCTCTGTGAACCGCTCAAGCGCACCTGCCGCCTCCGGCGTGGCCGTGGCTGGCACAATGCCTGCTCCCTGACCGGTGCGCACCCTGATCACTTCGGAGCGGAGCGTCTCGGAGTCGGCGCCGAGGTCGGAGAGGACAGCGGCCGCGAGACCCTCAGGCTCGTCCGCCAACGCAAGCAAGAGGTGCTCGCCGGTGATCGAGTTCTGTCCCAGGCCCAACGCCTCGAGTAGCGCGCGCTCGAGCACCTTCTTGGCCCGCGGGGCGAACGGGACCGTGCGCGGGGTGGTCTCCTCACCCGAGGCGACCCTTCGAAGGATCTCCGCTCGCGCCCGCTCCGCCGTGACCACGCGACCCCGAAGCGCGCGCGCGGCAACGCCGT